>JASLAE010000297.1 GCA_030147305.1 Cesiribacter sp. | reverse complement strand
TATATTGCCAGCAGCAATGCACAGGGGGAAGTACAGTTTATCACCGAACAGTTTTATGGGTTAAATGATGTAATTATCCAAAGTGAACCCTTGCAGGCTGGCCAGGACTATAACATTAATATAACCAGCCCCTATTCCGGCCAATTTTCAGAGAGGCCCGCTGCACCCTTCAGGTTCTCTGAAAGCCAGGGAGAGCAGTTAAGGCTTCGGCATATACAAATGCAGGCCCAAAATACCTACTGGCAGGAAGAAAGAACTCAGCTGCTTGCCCCGCAGCTGGATAGTGCTGCTTTTTACAGATCACCGGATAAAATATACCTGCTGGATAACTTTACCCGCTTTCCAACCATGGAGGAGGTAATGCGGGAGTATGTATATGAGGTAAGGGTTAGAAAGAACAGCGGGAATTATAATTTTAAAGTGTTAAACCCGGCTATTAAAGACTTTTATCAGAATGCTCCCCTGGTGTTGCTGGACGGACTGCTGGTGTCGGATATCAATAAAATTATTGAGTACAACCCGTTAAAAGTAGAAAAGCTGGAAGTGGTCACAGACAGGTATTTTATAGGAAAAAACAAAGTATACGACGGCATTATAAGCTACACAACCTATAAAGGAAACCTAGATGGTTTCACGCTCGGTTCGGAACATACTTTAGTAGAATATGATGGACTGCAACTGCAGCGCGAGTTTTACAGCCCAAAGTATGAAACTGAACAGCAAAGCAGTAGCCGAAAACCAGATTTCAGGAACCTGCTCCACTGGTCTCCACAAATCATCACTAATGATAAGGGCGAGCACCAGATCAGCTTTTATACCTCCGATCTGAAAGGTAAGTTTGTGGTAGTGGTGCAGGGAATTACTCCAAACGGTACCGCCGGTGCTACAACCATTTCTTTTGAGGTTAAAGCAGGAACACTATAACGGCTCACGCCAGGCTGGAAAACGGTAAATTTACTGTTAATGGCTCTTACAGCCATGGCTGTTTTCGAACGTCCGGCAGCTACAATACTCCAGGCAAATATGTACGAAACCATTATTATTGGCGCAGGGCAGAGTGGCCTGGCAACAGCTTATTATTTAAGGCGGGAGGGACTAAATTACCTCCTGCTGGATAATCAGGCAGATGCCGGCGGAGCCTGGCAACAATATTGGGAGAGCTTAAAATTATTTAGTCCTGCAGATGCCAGCTCGCTGCCAGGCTGGCTAATGCCAAAGGGTAAAAATAACTATCCCTCGCGCAATGAAGTAATACACTATCTGTCGCAATACGAGGCCCGGTATAACATGCCGGTAGTTCGGCCTGTAGAGGTTACCGCCATATATCAGGAAGAAGATCATTTTCGGGTGCAAACAAACAAGGGAGCTTATATAGGCCGAACAATTGTAAGCGCTACTGGCTCCTTCAAAAACCCCTACATCCCCTCTTATCCCGGTTTAGCGTTCTTCAAAGGCACACAAATACATGCTGCAGAGTATAGAAACCAGGAGCCCTTTGAGGGTAAATCTGTTTTAATTGTGGGCGGTGGCAACTCAGGAGCTCAAATACTGGCAGAGGTTTCTGCTGTGGCCCATACACTATGGGTGACCCAAAAACCACCCAGCTTTCTGCCCGATGAAGTAGATGGGCGTTATCTTTTTAGCGTGGCCACTAAAATGTACCAGGCGCGGCAGCGCAACGAAACCTATACCCCAGCCGGCTCCCTTGCAGATATTGTAATGGTTGATTCTGTGAAAGAAGCCCGTACCCGCGGGGTGTTACTGGCACGGGAGCCCTTTGCCAGCTTTACTGAAAAAGGTGTGGTCTGGGCCGATGGCACCAAGGCCGCAGTTGATGCAGTAATCTGGTGTACCGGTTTTAAGCCGGCGCTGCAGCATCTGGCGCCACTTCAGGTTGTAACGGCAGACGGAAAAGTACTCACTATGGGCACCCGCAGTCAAAAAATTCCGGCGCTCTGGCTGGTAGGCTACGGCAGTTGGACAGGCTTTGCCTCTGCTACACTTATAGGTGTTGGCCGCAGTGCCCGACAAACCGCTACTGAAATAAAAGAATATCTGCAGCAATAGTATAAGTTCTACTATCTTTGGGGCTGATGGCGTTGGGGTTGGCTAGGGAAGGCGCCGGAAAATCATTTTATGATAAATCTTTATTACTATCACCAGAACAGGCTGGTGAAAACAACTGCCGGCGAGCAGTTGGATGATGTACAGCTGAATGAATTATTATGGGTAGACCTGTTTGAAGCTTCTGATATAGAAAAGGCAGCCGTAGAACGTACCCTTGGAATAGAATTATTTACACAACAGGAAAGTGAAGAGATTGAAAGCAGCTCTAAGTTTGCCGAGGATGTGAACGAAATCGGCATCAACCTAAACTTCCTGCACCGCGAAAAAGGCACCAACATTTACGAAATGGAGGCTGTGTCTTTTATTCTGCGGAAAAATACCCTCATTACCCAGCGGAACTTTAAGTTTAAAACCTTTTCCGATACCGAACGCAAGATCCTAAGCACCCGCCCACGCAGTGCTGCAGATGTGCTGCTTTACCTGTTCGAAGTACGCATTGACTTCGATGCCGACCTTATTGAGCATATTACCGAACAGATTTCTGACATCAGCAAAAAATTAATTCGCCGCGACCAGATCAATGAAGATGTGCTACTGAAGATCACCAGCCTGCAGGAAACCACCATTACCATTCGGGAAAACATTGTAGAGAAGCAGCGCATCATCTCGTCTATTTTAAAGAGCGACTTTTTCCCGAAAGACAACATCGAAAAAATTCGCATAATGATAAAGGACGTTGGCTCGCTGCTGGACCATACTTCCTTTAACTTTGAGCGCCTGGAGTTTCTACAAAATACTTTCCTGGGCTTGGTAGACATGGAGCAGAACCGGGTCATAAAAATATTTACCGTGGTAACGGTGGTCTTTATGCCGCCTACCCTTATTGCAAGCATGTATGGCATGAACTTCCACTATATGCCGGAGCTGAACAAAACCTGGGGCTACCCTTTTGCCATCTTACTGATGATTCTTTCTTCTGCACTAACTTTATTATTCTTCAAACGTAAAAACTGGCTTTAATGAGTCTGCTCGAAGCAATTATCCTGGGCATTGTAGAAGGCCTTACGGAATTTCTACCCGTATCCTCTACCGGCCACATGATCTTAATGTCTTATCTGCTAAAAATGCAGGAGACCACCTTTCTAAAAACATTCGAAGTTGTTATTCAGCTGGGTGCCATTTTAGCCATTGTATGGATTTACGCCAAACGCTTCCTGTCCAGTATTGATATTTATTTTAAGCTGGTGGTTGCCTTTTTGCCCACAGGCTTTTTTGGCCTACTGGCTTATAAGGCAATTAAAGCCTATTTATTTAGTCCCAGTGTGGTAGCCGTTAGCTTAATTCTGGGTGGCGCAGTGCTAATTCTGGTGAACCGCAGAATAGAAACAACCGAATCTAAATTTCAGGATATAGGTGATATCACCTATAAAAAAGCCTTTTTTATAGGGCTTATTCAGTGTTTCTCTATGATACCAGGTGTTTCCAGGGCTGCAGCCACAATCATTGGCGGGGTTTACAATGGCCTTAATAAAAAGCAGGCGGCAGAATTTTCCTTCTTGCTGGCGGTGCCTACCATGTTTGCCGCCTCTGGTTACGATCTGTTGAAAGCAGAAATAGAGTACAACCAGGAAAATATTACCCTGATTGTGGTAGGTCTGGTGGTTGCTTTCATCTCTGCCTGGATTGCTGTAAAGCTGTTTCTAAAGTACATAAGCCATTTTGGCTTCAAGCATTTTGGGTACTACAGAATACTGATTGGTATTATCTTTCTTATTCTGATATTCTCTGGCGTCATGGATGATTTTCCCCAGCAGGACTAGGTAGCCGCTTCGTTTTCAGCAGTCTCTTCTGATTTCTCTAAGCGTTAATACCACTCAACATGTATTATCTGTCTGCGTATAAATGGTATAATATGTTTAATCTAATTTTTTAATCATGACAAAGGGACATAACAAACTCGACAATAGTACAAACGATATCGACCAGGAGAATAAAACTCAGGGTCAGGACCGCCACCTGTCTAAAAAAGACCGCAAACGTGAAAATAACCGCTCTGGCCGCAACGAAGAAGAAGACCCTAGCCAGGGCACAAAGAAAAATTCTAACGCAGTAGACTAAGCTACCATCAATAGAAAGCATGCAATTAAAACAAGCGCCAGGGATGCCCCGGCGCTTATTTTTTGCTTTTTAAGGCTCAGTTACCATTGCCTGGAATGTTCAAAAACCCTTCCTTAGCCGTATTCTACAGGCCGCTACACGAGTCTATATAATTACAATAATCCTTCCTGCCAGGGCACGTATAAATCTAATTAACCCTGATAAAGCCAACTTAAAACGCCTGGCCGGCGTAAAATGTAGTAATAATGTAGATGTATAATTTAAATTTTTTCAACGATGAATACTGATAATAAAGATAAAAAGAAGCAGGAGAAGGATCAGAATGAGGTTAGCCCTTATAGCAGAGGGAAGAGCATGAACCCAACCCAGAATCCTGACTTAAATAAGGATGATTTTAGCAAAAGCATGAAACAACAGACCAGGGCAAACAACCCCGAAGGCCGTGCTCAACAAGATCATCCAAGCAATAGTCCCGGGCATGTAAATGACTAAAAGTTTAAAATTTAAAAACCATAAAAGCAGCGGAGCCAAAGCATTTAACTTTGGCTCCGCTGCTTTTATTTTGGGGCATCCAGGGTTCGAAATTCGCTTACGTCTACCTTTAAGTCCTTTAAAATTCCCTCACTTACGTGGTATACCAATCCATGTAAATTTAACTCCTGCCCGCGATGCCAGGCATTTTGTACAATAGAAGTCATGCCCAGGTTCTTTACCTGTTCAATAACATTGAGCTCTACCAGCCGGTCGCGCCGTGCTTTTTCATCTGTAATGGCATCCAGCTCACTGGCATATAGCCTGATAACATCTTTGATGTTGCGCAACCAATTGTCGATTAGCCCAAATTGCTGGGTTGTCATGGCGGCTGCCACACCGCCGCACTCTTTATGACCACAAACGATAATATCCTGTACTTTTAGCACATCTACGGCATACTGCAGCACGCTTAACAGATTCATATCGGTGTGCACAACCATGTTGGCAATGTTACGGTGCACAAACATATCCCCGGCATCAGTTCCAGTAATAACATTGGCAGGCACACGGCTATCGGAGCAACCAATAAAGAGATAACGCGGACTTTGCCCCTTGGCGAGATTCTTAAAATAATTGGGGTCTTTTTCTAATTGCTCGGCAACCCAAGCTCTGTTATTCCTAAAAATTTCTTCCATGTAGCCTTAGGTTTAGCTTCTGCGGCTTTGTAATTAGCTTTTTCCAGCCAATCTTAAGCATTTGTATTTAAAATAAGGATTTATAGCAATTGTTCAAAACCCCGCCTGCTGTTTCCGCCACAGCAGCAGAAGCACATTAGCAAAACAAAAGATCTACTTACAGAAGGTACTCCTGCAGGTAGATCTTATAATAAATAAAGTCTTGCCGGGAAAGGTTAATGAATAGAAGCCCGGTTACTCTCGCGCTCAACCATCCAGCTATAGCTAATATTGATATCTGGCGCCAGAGAGGCCGATACGGAGCAATATTTTTCCACTGCCAGCACCACCAGCTTACCCAGCTCTTCTTCGCCTGCATCTGGTGAAGTAAGTATAAAGCGCATGTGGATGTCTTCGAAGCGGCGGGGAATTTCATCCCGGCGGCGCCCCTGGGTTTCTATGCGCAGGGCAGTTACCGTACGGCGGCGTTTCTTGATCATGCCTACCAGGTCTACAGCTGTGCAACCACCTATTGCAGCCAAAACCAGCTGCATGGGCGAAAAATGGCCTTTTTCTTCTGCAGGCAGCATATCCATGCCTATGCGGTTGCCGCTTTCATTCACCGACTCAAAATGATAATCGTTGATGTAGTGTGTTATGATATTCATAATGTATTTTTTTTGGCTATAGCTATATAGCGCATCTCTGCAAAAAAGATCCTGCAGGCTTCTGCCCTGCACTTTGCAAAGCTACACAAGATGGGGCAATTACTGAAAAGGACGGCCTTCTTCTGCTTAACTGCTGGTCTGCTATTGACCAAAAAAAGGTAAGCCCAATAAGCTTACCTTTACTATGAGCAAGCCCGGGCCCGCTCTATCAATGAATAATTAGAATTTCACAGACACACCCAGTGTGGCAATACCGAATGTACCACGGCCAGTCTCGAAGAATGCTCCTATCTGGTCATTGAACATATAACGTGCGCCAATTACAGGACCCAGGATTAACCTGCCGGCACTGTGATT
>JASLAE010000272.1 GCA_030147305.1 Cesiribacter sp. | reverse complement strand
GAGCGTTTCATCAAAACCCTGAACCTGCCTCAAAATCCTTTGGTGGTAATGGTAAATGAAAGTGGTGCCTCTATTTATTCTGCTTCAGATGTGGCTAGGGAGGAATTCCCGGACCAGGACCTGACGGTGCGTGGCGCTGTTTCTATTGGCAGACGCTTAATGGACCCGCTTGCAGAGCTGGTAAAGATTGATGCAAAGTCTATAGGAGTGGGGCAGTATCAGCACGATGTGGATCAGGCGCAGCTAAAAAATAGTCTCGATGAAACCGTTATGAGCTGTGTGAACCGTGTTGGTGTTGAGCTGAATACGGCCAGCAAGCAGCTGTTAACCTATGTTTCCGGACTTGGGCCTCAACTGGCGCAAAAGATTGTTGAATTCCGGAATCAGCATGGACCATTTAAAGATCGTGAGTCTTTGAAGAAGGTGCCCAGACTGGGAGCCAAGGCTTTCGAGCAAGCTGCAGGTTTCTTACGCATCCAAAATGCCAAACATCCACTAGATAAAAGTGCCGTGCATCCGGAGCGTTATCCTATAGTGGCTAAAATGGCTGCAGATGTCAACTGCACCATTGAAGAGTTGATGCAGAACAAGGAGAAACGTCAGGCCCTTGATTTAAAAAAATATATAACTACTGATGTAGGCTTGCCCACGCTGCAGGATATATTATCTGAGCTGGAAAAACCGGGGCGTGACCCGCGTCAGGAATATGAAGCATTTTCTTTTGCCGACGAGGTGCATGACATAGAGGATTTGAAAGTTGGCATGAAGTTGCCAGGTATCGTTACCAATGTTACCAATTTTGGCGCCTTTGTTGACATTGGGGTGCACCAGGATGGATTGGTGCATATTAGCCAGCTAGCCGATCGTTATGTAGGAAACCCGGCCGATGTTGTAAGTGTGCAACAGAAGGTAGAAGTTACTGTAACCGAAGTAGATGTGAAACGCCGGCGGATTGCCCTGAGCATGAAACAGGATCCTTTTGGCGCTGCTCCAAAAACCGATGAAGCACCCAAGCGGGTACAAAAGCAGCAGAGCGGGACTCAACAGGCAAAAAAACAAGCGGGTAAACAGGAAGAAGAAAAGCAGGATATGAATGCAATGCTGCAGAGTCTGAAGAATAAATTCAGATAATTACAAGAGATTGATTCATATATAACAGAAAAATAAGCCTGCCTTGTTAAAAGGCAGGCTTATTTTTTAATCTATTTTTCACAATAGTTAATCACCTATAATAAGCTGATATTTAATAGCTAAGCTTTGCTGATTTAATATGCTACTTTAAGAGGCGATAGCTGGTTTTTTATGCTTCACCAACAAGTTCTTTCCACTGGGTGAAACGTTCCGTTATTTTGGCTCTCATTTTTTCATAATTTTCCCATGTATCCTGCACATGGTAGATAGAGGGTAAATCCCCTGCAAGCAAATCTGTATAATCTTTCCTGAAAATGCCCCCACCATAATAGTAGTAGGTGAAGAGATTGCCCACACGGTTGAACAATTCATGTCCAAGATAGCCATCCCACAACTCACTCAGGATTGTACAGCAAATCTCACGGCGTTGAAAACGGAAAATCTGCATTCCTGCTTCGTCTTCAAAGAATTCAGAGTACAGCTCCTGCTCGATAACCCAACCCAAATAAATACCTATGTGTACATAGGCTTGTTCTATCGGCAATGATTCCGGAAAATTACCAAGGAAATGGTTTTTTGCGTTATCATAAATGTTCTTATCCAGGGGAGTAGATTTGCTATTTTTCAGAGTGTCCATCTGCAGGTTCAGTTATTTTATGCACCGCAGCATTAGGGGTGCACATTCAAAGTACTGAATTATTTGGCTATGAATAAAGCTGATGTAAGATAAGCCTATGGAATTGTGGAAAGGGGCCGGTCACCAAAAAAGAAATAACAGAGCATGATCGCTGCTATAATCCCGACAAGGTCGGCGATTAAGCCACAGACCACTGCATACCTTGTTTTTGTGATATTAACAGATCCGAAATATAGAGCCAGAACATAGAAAGTTGTCTCTGTAGACCCTTGGATAATGCTTACCAAAGTGCCTGGAAAAGAATCTGGTCCGTAATGTCTCATGGCTTCTACCATCATACCCCTGGCAGCACCACCGCTAAAAGGTTTGATAAATGCAGTGGGAAGAGCCGGTACAAACCGGGTATCCAGCCCTGCAAATTCAACCAGCCAGGCAATCCCCTCAATAAGAATAGGAAGGGCCCCGCTGGTGCGAAAAACACCTATTGCCACCAGGATAGCGACCAGATAAGGAATAATTTTGATTGCTACAGAAAATCCTTCTTTAGCACCTTCAATGAAGGTTTCATAGACATTAACCCCTTTCCTCCAGGCAAGGAGTATGAATAACAGGATGATCCCGAAAATAATAAGACTGCTGACCAGCTTAGAGGCTTCTGACACCTCTTCGGAACTTAGGGTGCTAAAATACGCAATCAGTCCGGCAATGAACAGCGTGAGCGTACCCAGATAAAGAAGCACTACCCGATTAAACAGATTGATTTTTTGATAGAGTGAAACAGCAATAAGACCAGCGATGGTAGAAAAGTAGGTGGCTAGCAAAGTAGGTATGAATATATCTGCCGGATTACTAGCTCCTTCTACGGCACGATAGGCCATAATGCTTACAGGAATGATCGTGAGTCCTGAAGTATTCAGCACCAAAAACATAATTTGTGCATTGGTGGCAGTATCTGGTTTAGGATTCAGGGTTTGCAGCTCTTCCATGGTTTTCAAACCAAGCGGTGTAGCAGCATTATCCAGGCCCAGCATGTTAGCTGAAAAGTTCATCACCATGGGGCCATATACTGGATGGTGTGGCGGTATGCCTGGAAATATCCGCTTAAAGAAAGGTCCGGTAATTTTATAGATGCCTTCCACAATTCCACCTTGTTCCCCGACTTTCATCAGGCCAAGCCAGAGGGTCAGTACACCGGTAAGAAAGATGGATAATTCAAAACCGGTCTTTGCCATCTCAAAGGTGGATTCTACAAGGGCTGGAAAAACCGCAGTATCTCCAAGGGCAATAAGCTTAAACAGGGCTACAAAGAAAGCAATGAGAAAAAACGCAATCCAGATATAATTGAGAACCATGCAGAGTTAGAAATTTGCAGCAGATTAAAGCTTTTCCGAGTAATAAACAATCAATGCAGCTGATTAAGTAGATTAAGTGTATGGCAAGCCACCAGACCAGCGGTTTCGGTACGTAACCGGCTGGGCCCAAGACTCACCGGGATAAAACCTTCTGCCAGCGCAAGCTTAATTTCATCTGAAGAAAAGTCGCCTTCAGGACCGATCAATATACAGCATTTGGTTGCACGTGCAGCGGCCTCCATAAGGTGAGGCCTGGGTTTTTCATCTACATAAGCGATGTACAACTTTTCTTCTCCTGTAGCAGCGTGTTTGATAAAAGCTTTAAAGGGTACAGCCGGTGCCATGTCGGGTAATTGCAGATTAAGGGATTGTTTCATGGCACTTACCGCTTTTTTATGCAAACGCTCTGAATTGATTTTGCTGCGTTCGCTATGCTGACACTGCAGCAGGCTGATCTTATGAATCCCTAACTCAACACATTTCTCCAGCATCCACTCCAATCGGTCAGTATTTTTGGTTGGGGCAATCGCCAGATGAATATAATGGGGTTGTGGCGGCTGTGGTTTTTCGTTGATGATAGCAAATGTGCAACGGTTTGGTTTTACATCATTCAGTCTGCATTCAAACAGCTGATTTAAGCCATTGGTAACCCAGATGATATCTCCCGTGCGGTGCCGCAGCACTTTGCTACAATGTTTGCTTTCCTCTTCCGGGAGCCATTGTACTTCCGGAGATTCTGGCTGATAAAATATTTGCATGCAGTAAAGATAGTGTATCCGACATAAAAAATCCTGCCGCTGGGGCAGGATGTGGATGGTAGTTTTACTTTAAGCCAGTACCTGGTGAAGCCTCTCTACCAGCTGGATATATTCCTGCTTTGCGGTCTCAGGAGACTTACCTTTTTGGTTTTCCCATGCGTTGTACTTTGCAATTCCTTTGAAGTCGAACCCACCGGGCTTTTCTCCATTTACATCGCCCACTGTTGCTTGTTTATATAAAGCATAGAGCAGGAGCAAATCATCGTTGCCCGGGCGTTTGGTTAGTTGTTTCGAGCGGTTTACCGCTGCCTGAAATTCTCTATCTATAGCCATGGCATAAAATTACAAAAATATAGTATGTATGCATACAAAAAAGCCCCGGTATTACCAAGGCTAATTATTTTTATAAGTCATGCAAAGTTTAACGCTTTCCTAGATCTAAGTACTCGCGCTGGGTAGAACCAACATACACCTGGCGTGGACGTCCTATCGGTTCGCGATTCTCGCGCATTTCTTTCCACTGGGCAATCCAGCCCGGTAGGCGACCCAGGGCAAACATTACAGTAAACATTTCAGTAGGAATGCCCATTGCCCTGTAAATGATGCCACTATAGAAGTCTACATTAGGATATAATTTACGCTCAATAAAGTAGTCATCACTTAAAGCTGCCTCTTCCAGCTTCTTGGCAATTTCAAGAATAGGGTCATGAATGCCCATTTTTGTCAGCACATCGTCTGCTGCTTTCTTGATGATCTTAGCTCTCGGGTCAAAGTTTTTGTACACCCGGTGTCCAAAGCCCATCAGGCGGAACGGATCATTTTTATCTTTGGCTTTCTCCAGGTATTTGTTGGCATCGCCGCCATCTGCCTTGATGCGCTCGAGCATCTCAATTACTGCCTGGTTTGCACCACCATGGAGTGGTCCCCATAAAGCGTTGATGCCTGCAGAAATAGAAGAATACAGACTTGCCTGGGAAGAACCTACAATACGCACGGTAGAGGTAGAGCAGTTTTGTTCATGGTCGGCGTGCAGGATCAGGAGTTTGTCCAGGGCACTAGCTACCACTGGATCCGGCTCATAGTCCTCAGCTGGCAGGCAGAACATCATACGAAGGAAATTAGAGCAATAGTCCAGTCTGTTGTCGGGATAGATCACCGGGTGGCCCATTTCATTTTTATAAGACCAGGCTGCAAACGTTGGCATTTTTGCCAAAATACGGATGATGCTCAGGTTTACTTCGTCTATGCTGCGGTTGGGGTCTAAAGAACGTGGGTAGAAGGCAGTGAGCGCACAAACTAAAGAACCCAGAACACCCATTGGGTGAGCATTGGAAGGAAAGCCATCCAGAATTTTCTTGATGTCTTCGTGCACCAGGGTATGGTATGTGATATCCTGACGGAATTTATCGAATTGCTGTTGTTGAGGCAGTTCTCCATAAATCAGCAGGTAGGATACTTCCAGAAAAGTAGACCGCTCTGCCAGGTCTTCTATATTATAGCCTCTGTAGCGGAGTATACCTTTTTCTCCGTCTAGAAAGGTGATTGCACTTTGGGTAGCACCAGTGTTTTTATACCCTGGGTCCAGGGTTATCAAGCCACTTTCTGCACGCAGATTACTGATATCAATAGCCCGCTCGTTTTCTGTACCTTCCACTACAGGCAGTTGGTAAGTCTGGCCATTGTACTGAAGGGTCGCAACATTATTGGACATACGAAAGTATAGTTTTGGTTGTCTACAACGTATATTTTACGGTAGCGAATATATATACAAAATCCCGTGAACGCGAATCTGTTTAGCGGAATGGCTAAAAAATGTAATCTTTTTGCATTTATGTGAAACGGTGTGGGTGTTTAGCAGTTTTATATGTTTAAGTTTTTTTATGCTTGAAGACGCATTTCAGTTTCTGCATGTGTTGATGGCTGCTGGACTTACCGGCTTTATTGGATGGGAAAGGGAGCGCAGGGATATGCCGGCAGGTTTGCGAACGCATATGATTGTGGGAGCGGCAGCTGCCCTATTGGTGTTACTTGGTCACCTGATGGTAGACTTTTGCCAGCTCAATGACAAAAACGCCACTATGCAGTATGACCCCCTGCGTGTTGTGGAAGCAATCATTGCTGGCATCAGCTTTATTGGGGCGGGTACTATTCTAAAAGTAGCGGAGGCAGAGAATATCCGTTATCTCACCAGTGCCGCAACGATAATAATCTCTGCGGGTATTGGCATTGCTGTTGCGTTGGAACGCTTTCTTCTGGCTTTTTTGGTAACAGCCATGGTGTTGATCATTAACAGCATCATTGAAAATGGGAGTCAAAGAAGGGAACCCCAGAGAATT
>JASLAE010000162.1 GCA_030147305.1 Cesiribacter sp. | reverse complement strand
AGGATCATCGAAGTTCACAGTCTTCTTCACAAACCGAAGACCCAGCACCCGGCTATAAAAGTCATAATTTCGTTTTGCACTGCCGGCTATGGCAGTAATGTGATGAAGCCCCAGGATCTTATTTTTCATTGCCAGTTTATTATTTAACCATGAATACATGTTTTGCAGGCCTTTTTGCTGGTTGCTGAGTGCAAATGCAATTCAGCAAGGCAAGCTTGAGCATACACAGATCGTCTACTTAAAGAGTAAATACTTATGTGTGATAAAAGTTTTGGTCTGCCAATTGAAGCCCCGCATTTACAGATAAGCGTCCATTCCGCTAAGAGTCCCCCAGCCTAAGACTTACAATTGTTCAATGCACGGAAGCATAAAAAAAGCAGGTCTCTGCAGACCTGCTTCTTAAGTAACCAAATTATACCTGGTTATTATTCCTGGTTTTTTTTCTCAGTAACTTCTGTACGTATTTCCTGAGCTACGTTTTTCAGCTCCTGCATGTGCTTGCGCAGGCGGGTACCAGCAGCTTTGTTACCGCTGGTATAGAATTTATTTCCATCTTCTTTTGCGGCACGTACCAGTTCTTCTAATTTTTCTAATTTGTCCATAGCAGTGTTAATTGTTTTGGTTAAGTATTTAAATTCTTCTTTCGAAAATAAAACAAAGTAAAGTTTAGAACCTACTATATTACTAACTGGCAGGGTATAAAGTTTTAATTAAATAGGCTTTAGGCCCTTTTTAAGCAGGAAAAACTAAAAAAAGGACCAAAGTCAGGCCTTAATATCCTGACCTGAAGGTTTAAACCTGAGGCGCATCAACCTGCGCTCCGGGCCGTTCAGCAACCACACTGGTAGAGCCAAATCCCAATATTTCCTGCCTGCAGTTAGTTACAACAGGCACATGTGCATCCGAAAGTAATAAAAAATCCGATACTACAACACATAGATGTGCCCTGCGACCACTAAAAAGGCTTTAAACATTATAAAAAACCTATTTCTACCTCCTCTCCCTGCATTTTTGGGGTGATTGGTCAAAGAGAAGAGCCTCTATTGCTGTGCCTCTAACAGCGATGCACAACCAGTACAAAATCCCTCGTGCAGATTTGCAGGTCTATGCTGTAGATTACTCTGTATGAGTACATGGAGCTTAATGGCTGTAAAAAAAACCCAGGCTAGCGGAAGGTTAGCTAAGCCTGGGTTCTTGAAGTCAGTTTAAAAAATCAGCCAAAACTTAAAAAATAATCAGGATCTGGTTGCTCTCTTACAGACATAGTGCCAAAACTCTGGCATACATGCAGAAATGTGTCTCCCGCCTCTATCAGGCGGTTTATTAATTATACATCCTGGATCCATTGCATTGGAGTTAAATACTACCCCTTTCAATCTGATCTTATTTTCTCATTTTGGCATACCACAAGTACACTTTCAGGTTCTGGCGGCTTGCTGGCTTCTCTTAAAAGCATGCTGTTCCTCAGGCACTTCCAAACTATAGCTAGAAGAAGAGGTCATTACATTTGCCTTAAATAGATCTGGTAAAGAATTTGCACCAATCTATAACAATGGAGTTCATCCAGTACAGGAGCACAGAACTAAAGATTGGTTCCTGAAATTGATATAAGGCTATGAATGACCAGATAACACGAATTATCAAACATTTTTTAGACTGCGCTTCCTGCTTAATATATTATCATACTAAACTCATGTAGATGATTTGCCCCCCGTACCTAAAATCCGGCGACCATGTTGGAATTATAAGCACCAGCAACTTTACGGAACAGGTTTACATCGATAAACTTGTTTCTATTTTAGTGGGCTGGGGGTTAAAACCCGTGCTGGGTAAAACTGTTGGCCCCCGTAAAGGAAGCTTTGCCGGCTCTGATAAACTACGCCTGAAAGACCTGCAGGAGATGATTGATAATGACCAGATCAAGGCAGTTCTGGAAACCATGGGTGGTTATGGCATAGTGAGAATTATTGACCAGGTAGATTTCAATAAATTTAAGTATGCACCTAAATGGATTGCCGGTTATAGTGATACTACATTTTTACACTCGCACCTACAGGGAATGCTGAACATTGCTACCCTGCAGGCTACCATGGCGGCAGATTTGAAAGAAGATTATTATGAGCGCTCCTGGGAAAGCCTGAGAAAAGCCCTGTTTGGAGAAAAGCTGGAATATAAGATCAAACATCACCCCCTGAATAGATCTGGTAGCACAGAGGCAACACTGGTCGGGGGCACCCTCAGCATTTTATGTAATGCAAAAGGCACTATTTCTGATGTAAACACGAACGGAAAAATATTATTTCTGGAAGAAGTAGGCGAACACTATTTCAGAATGGACAGCTACCTAACTTCTCTGAAGAAAGCCAACAAGTTTGAATATGTAAAGGGGCTGATCATAGGCCAGCTCACAGATATGCAGGAGGACGATCCTCCTTTCGGAAGAACACCCGAAGAGATAATCCGTGACTGTGTAGAAGAGTTTGATTTCCCCATATGCTTTGGCTTTCCTGCCGGGCATGGTGGCGAAAATATGGCTCTTATTTTTGGTGGTAGGGTAAACTTTAAAGTAAATGCCAGTGGCGCCACGGTTGATTTCCTGGATTACAATAAAGAAACGATCAACAATGCCCAGAATGGAAAACGGGCAAATGGAAAGACCAGAAAGAAGAATGTAAAAAAAGTCTGAGCTGTAGAAAGCCCTAACACCATCATCCTACCTATACAAAGCAAAAGCTCCGGTCTTTTTTAAGGAGGACCGGAGCTTTTGATGTATTGTGCAGGCAGCAGCAGTAGTTGCTCTGCTAGGGTAGTGTTAGTGGTTGGTGTGGCTTTCTAGCGCAGCCTGTCACGCTCTGCTTTTTCCCGCTCAGCAGCCGTTCTGGTATCAGACCCCATAGGCGCTCTGTCAGTGGTGCGGCCGGTGTTATCTACAATGGTAGCATTGCGTCCGCTGCTGGTGCCGGTGTTCGCTGCTGCATGATGGGCAGGGGCAGTATCGGGTACTTTCTTGGTCATCAGACCAGCACCCATTTCTGCCAGACCAAAGATCAGGTGGGGCAGGTATACATACTCGTCGAAGTTGAACAGCCAGGGAGAAACAGCCAGGAAAGCACCTCCCAGCACATCCAGCCATAGGTGGGTGGGCATGGAGATCTTTCTGGAAATACTCATCTCGTAGTCTGTAAACAAGCTGTAAAGAATT
>JASLAE010000132.1 GCA_030147305.1 Cesiribacter sp. | reverse complement strand
GGAGTATAACTTAAATCCAGATTTTGATTCACGCAGCATTGTAGGTGACGATATCAATAACCTCAATGAGCGATATTATGGCAATGCACTGGTAGAAGGTCCGGATGCTGAGCATGGTACACACGTGGCAGGTATTATTGCAGCGAACAGGGAAAATACGCTTGGCATAAAAGGCGTTGCTGCACCGGTAAAGATTATGGTAATCCGGGCAGTGCCCAATGGCGACGAACGTGATAAAGATGTGGCCAATGCCATCAGATATGCGGTAGACAATGGCGCCCATATCATTAACATGAGCTTTGGAAAAGCCTATTCCCCGGATAAAGCCGTGGTGGATGAAGCAGTTCGTTATGCGGACGAAAAGGGAGTACTGCTGGTACATGCAGCTGGCAACGACGGCGTAGATATTGACACCGGAAAAAATTTTCCAACCAAACGTTTTGCCAACAGTAAGCAAATTGCAGATAACTGGCTGGAGGTTGGTGCTTCTGCCTGGGGTTCCGGAACAAATTTTGTCGGCTCTTTCTCAAACTATGGTCGTAAAACTGTCGATGTTTTTGCACCAGGAGTAGACCTGTATTCCAGCGTACCGGATTCTGAATACAAAAGCCTGAGTGGTACAAGTATGGCGGCTCCGGTTGTCAGCGGCATAGCTGCCCTGGTAATGGCTTATTATCCAGACCTTACTGCCGAGCAGGTACGGGAGATTATCATGGATTCGGCAGTGCGTTACACCAAAGGGAAGGTAAACAAGCCTGGAGAAACAACAGACAATAAAGACGCTGAGATTCGCTTTAAGAAGCTGTCCAGCACCGGGGCCATTGCCAATGCTTATTTTGCTTTGAAAAGAGCAGAAAAGATTAGCAGCCGAAAAGCCAATTAAGTAGCTGTATTTTGAATAGTGATATGAAGCCGGTTTTGCCTAGTGCAAAGCCGGCTTTTTTCTTTAATCATCCAGTACATCAAAGCGGAAACCAATAGGCGACTGTTCTTTTTTAGCAATGGTTGCATTCGTAAGGAAACGGTCCAGCTCCTGTTCGTAGAAACTTTTCAGGGAGGAGAATAAGTAATCGAAGAAGGTTTTGAAATTGTACCTGCCTTCCCTTTCTTCAATGGTAAATTCCCGCTCATTGGGAATGGCAAGTATGAAAGAAGCACCTATTTTCTTAATTGAAATCTCAAAGCTCATGCTTTCTTTCAGATTTTCATCCGTATCGGAGCAAACCGTAATGGAGAAGCGAATATGCCAGTAAGTGTCTTTTTGCATATCCATGGCCTCCAGCATGCTTTCTGTTACCTCTTTTGGATCGTCTTTGGAGCGGAGCTTCAATCGCTCGTCAGGGATGTTGAATTCCTGTTTAAGCTCCTCCATTAAGGTAACGGCAAAGCGGTAACAGGTCTCCTTATAGGTTTTAAAGTCATGGAGATTTTTTGCGTATGCCTTACAAAGTTCTTCGTATCGGGTCATAAAACTTAAGGGTATGCCTACGGGTCGTCAGCCCTTATTTTCTATATAACTGACGGTGCTAGCCTAGGGTTTGTTTTTATCGTACTACAATCTGATAAGTATGGCGGGTACGCTGCTCCAGTAAAAGCTCCTTGCCATTGCTTAAGGATGCGATGGTTTCATCTGTATAATTCTTAATGGTGATAAGCGTAAGACCGGTATTATAGCGTACCTCGTATTCATTGGAGAGGGTGTTGATCAGCGCATCATTTTTGGCAGTATTGCCATCAATGCAGATAGAAACAGAGGTAGCAGAATTTTGCATTACGTTTATCTTAATGTGCATCAGGTCCATCAGATAAAAAATGCTGCTGAGATTGCGCTCTGTTATAAAAGAGTAGTCCCGGATATTAAAGGTGATCAGGGTTTGATTTTGCTTGAAGATAATGGCCGGTGCAGGAGGGACGATATGGGTTTCCGATATGCGTGTTCCAGGCTCTGCCGGATGTGTAAAGGATCGAACCAACAGGGGAATTTGCTGATTGGCCAGTGGCTTAATAGTTTTCGGGTGAATCACTGATGCCCCAAAATAAGTCATTTCTGCAGCATCGTAATAGCTAAGCTCGGGGTAGAGCACTGTGTTCTCTATTCGTTTAGGGTCTGCGTTGAGTACGCCTGGTACATCTTTCCAGATAGTGACAGATTCGGCATTGAGGCAGCTTGCAAAAATGGCTGCGGTAAAATCAGATCCTTCACGGCCAAGGGTTGTCGTATGGCCGTCGGAGCTTTTGCCAATAAAGCCCTGGGTTATGATCACTTCCTTTTCCAGTACATTCACCAGCTCCCGGTTTACTTTACTGCCCGTCAGGGGCCAGTTGATCTGCGCCTCGCGGTGCAGGTTGTTGGTGCTGATGTAATCGCGTGCGTCAATCCAGCGACAGCTGATTCCCTGTTGCGCCAGGTAAGCCTGTACGATGCCCGAAGAGATAAGCTCTCCATGGGCTACCACCTCGTCATATACCTGATTAAAGGGCTGCTTGCGTGCTTTCTGTAGGGCGCGCGTGAGAGACTGAAACTTCTGGGCCAGAAAGAAATGAACTTCGTGGTGAATATCCTCAAAAAGCCCTTTTACAATCTGCAGGTGATAATCGTACAATTCATTTATTTTTTCTGCAAAAGACTGGTGCTCCAGGCTAATCTGTAGCAGGTCTTCCAGCGCATTGGTAGTTTTGCCCATGGCAGATACTACTACCAACAGCGGCCCTGGCTGATGGGTTTTGATAATGCTAACGACATTTTTTACACCTGAAGCATCTTTAACAGAAGCTCCTCCAAACTTAAAAACTTTCATGTTTAACAATCTAATAACAGTTGGCGCAATATGCAGGATTCCATCTGAATTGAGCAAAGCTTCATTCTACATTTTATTCCGAGGCTAAATTAGTAATTCACACATTCCCAATGCTATGGCTGTTCCTGCAGGCTGGCATTAAAATTTTGTTTCTTCGGGTTTCTGCCTTAAACCATCCGGACAGCTTCAAAGTTTATCCTATAGTTTCACCGTCATCTTATTTAAGCATTCAAGATCACTGAAAATTTTTTTATGCAATCGATTGCGGAAGTTAATATTTTTGTTGCTACCTTTACCATTAAGTCACCGAACCATATTTTTTCCTCCTAAATGTTATTGTTAATTCAAATTTTTTTATGACAAAGGAAACGCTGGGTTTACCCGTAGGAACAACTTTAGATCGCTTTATTAAGCGAAAGCAGGACGATTTTCCTTATGCCACTGGTGAGCTTTCACAACTGTTGCGCGACATAGCCCTGGCAGGGAAGATTATTAACCGGGAAATTACCCGCTGTAGTCTTATAAATCTGGGTGGTGCTTTTGGCGCAACCAATGTACAGGGTGAAGAACAGCAGAAGCTGGATGTAGTCGCTAATATTCGGTTTATCCGTGCACTGCGCAATGGTGGAGAAGTGTGTGCCATCATTTCAGAAGAAGATGAGGGCATCATTGACCTGGATAATCCTAATGGCAAATACGTAGTAGCCATGGATCCGCTCGATGGGTCTTCCAACATAGATGTGAACGTATCTATAGGAACCATCTTCTCTATTTACAGACGTAAGTCTGCACAGGGTATGCCTATTTCAGAAGCCGATGTGCTTCAAAAGGGCGCTGAACAGGTAGCAGCCGGTTACCTCTTATATGGTACCTCCAGCATACTGGTTTATACTACAGGGTATGGTGTGAATGGCTTTACCTATGAGCCTTCACTGGGTGAGTTCTTCTTATCCCACCAGAATATTAAATCGCCCCTCGATGGTATGATTTATTCTGTTAATGAAGGAGCTTATAATACCTTTGATGAAGGCGTAAAAGCTTATATTGAATACTGTAAAGAAAATGAATTTAGTGCCCGTTATATTGGTTCATTGGTTGCAGACTTTCACCGCAATCTGATGAAAGGGGGTATCTACTTTTATCCGGCTTCGGCAAAGGCGCCTGCTGGTAAATTGCGGTTGGTTTATGAATGTAATGCACTGGCTTTTATTGCAGAACAGGCAGGAGGGGCAGCGACCAACGGACGTCAGCGTATTCTTGAAATAACACCCAGCATGCTGCATGAAAGAACACCACTTTTCATTGGCTCCAAAAAAATGGTAGAGATGGCGGGTACTCATATCAGGCAGCATGCAATGCAGCAGTCTGTTGTAGGAACGCTTTAAAAATATTGAAGACTATTTGTTTTAGGTTGTAAATTAAAAAGGCTGCTTCTCTTTGAGGCAGCCTTTTTCGTTTTTACTTCTTTTCTTCTTCCTGCTCTTCGGCAGGGGCGTTTTCTGTTGCTCCGGCGCCTTCCTGCAGGGTTTCGGGTGCATGTTCCAGCAATATTTTGTACCAGCCTACCAGTTTTTTAATATCCGATACGTACACACGCTCACGGTCAAAATCCGGCAGGATGTGTTGTAGAAAAGCACGCAATTCTTCAGGAGAAGAACTGCTGTCTACACCCGGGTCGTCACCAAATTCGCTGTGGATAGACTGGAGTACATTTTGTAATGGCTCTGTTCCTTCTGTGGTGGTGGTATAAACAGAGATTTCTTTTAATACTGAGACACGTTGGCTGGCGCTAATCACCAGCCGCTGCTTCTTATCATCCAGAGATTCTACAATAACGCCACTGCGGGTGGGTTTAACAATGCGGTACAGGCCGCCTTTTCCTGCTATTGATGCAATTTCTCTTAATTCCATACCTATAGTTCTCTTTAATTTCTGACTCTTATAAAAAGGGATGCCATATTACGGCTATTTCTTGAATTCTGTATTGAGCTGCCGGATAAATTCAATAAGATCTTCGCGGCCACGGGCACTTTCTGCTGAGGTTATAAAATAGGGTGGCATTTCAGTCCACTGCTTTAGCATGGTACGCTTATAAGCAGCAACATGTTGATCTACTTTTGTGGCAGAAAGCTTGTCTGCTTTGGTAAAGATCATAGCAAATGGCAGGCCATTTTTGCCAATCCACTGCATAAATTCAAGATCTATGCGCTGGGGCTCCAGACGTACATCCAACAGAATAAACAGGCAAAGCAGGTTTTGGCGTTGCTCCAGGTAGTCCTTGATCATTTTTGTCCAGCTGGCCCGCTGGGTCTTGCTTACTTTGGCAAAACCATAACCGGGTAAATCTACCAGGTACCAGTGTTTTTCAACCAAAAAGTGATTGATCAGCTGGGTTTTTCCAGGAGTGCCAGAAGTTTTGGCAAGCTTTTTCTGCCCTACCAGCATATTAATGAGCGAAGATTTGCCAACATTGGAGCGGCCAATGAAAGCATACTCTGGCATGTTGGGTGGGGGGCAGCCAGCAACACTGCTGTTGCTGATGATAAACTCGGCTTCTAGATTGTGCATTTGGGTGCAATTTACATTATCCTGCTGCCAGCCGCAAATGCAGCACGGCTGAGTTTTAACAACATGCTTTTGCCGTGTAGGTGAGAGTTTTAGGTAAAAAATGCAAAAAGGAGTTATGTCTTACATAGCAAAAGCCGGTGCCCCGTTTTGCATTTTGGATTATTTATGGAATCAGCCTTAAATTACTTTCTCATTAAGTCTGGAAGTATAGATGGAATACCCTAAGCCAATGATCAATAAGTATTTAGGCATTTGTCTGCTGATAGTCTTTTCCGCGTTCGCCGGAGGGAAGGTTCAGGCACAAATGGCAGACACCAAAGCAGATAGCATAGAGCTTTCCACTATGTTCTATGAAATTGGTCAGGAAATCTTAAAAAGCACCAAAGTAGTTACACAGGCACGGGAACAGTTTGAAATGGCGGCAAACCTGGACTCTGAGAACATTTGGGCAAACTATATGGCGGGCCAGACTTACCTGCAAACGATTAATAAAGAGCGTGCAGCCCGTTTTTTTCTGCGGGTGTATGAGCAAGATCCAAACTTCAGGTACGACCTGCTGTATTCCATTGGCAAAGGCTTTCAGTATGGCCAAAAGTTTGAAGATGCCTTAACCTATTATAACCTGTACAAAGAAAAGACCCTGTCGGATGTTAATTACAGAGGGCAGGATAAAATACAATTGAGAGATGTAGAACGCAGAATAGAGGAGTGTCAGAACGGTCTGGAATATGCAAAGAACCCCAAACATTACGCGATTGTAAATATCTCTGAAAAAGTGAATTCTATCTGGCCCGACTATGGCCCTGTACTGAACGAGGATGAAACCATCCTGATCTTTACCACGCGTCGCCAGGAAGAAAACCTGAATGAAAACGTGGATTCAGATAACTTCTATTTTGAAGATGTCTTTTATTCCGAGAAAGTTAATGGGGTATGGACAACAGCAAAAAACATAGAAGCCCCTGTTAACGATTCTTATCATAACAGTAACCTGGCCCTGTCAGCAGATGGTAACACACTGTATATGTACCGTGATGATAATGGAGGTGACATATTCTATGCTACCAAGGAAAAAGATGGCAGCTGGTCATTTCCGCAGCCACTGAGCGATTTTATTAATTCTAGTTTTGCCGAAAAATCTGTTTCTGTTTCTAAAGATGGCAATGTGCTTTTCTTTAGCAGCAACCGTCCTGGAGGTTTAGGTGGCCTGGATATTTACATGAGCCGTAAGGACAAAAAGGGTAACTGGTCGCGTTCTGAAAACCTCGGTGCTATCATCAACACTGAATTTGACGAAGAGAGCCCCTTTATCCATTATGATGGTAACACCCTTTATTTTAGTAGCCGTGGCCGCAAGGGGATGGGTGGTTACGATATCTACAAGAGTTTATATGATAGCACGGCCAAGCAATGGACAGAACCAATTAACCTGGGTTACCCTATTAATACGCCAGATGAGGATGTGTTCTTTGTTGCAACCAAGGATGGCCAGCGTGGCTATTACGCCTCTGTTAGAGACGATGGTCAGGGCTATACCGATATTTACATGGTGAATTTCTTTCCTGATGGCGAAGAAAAGCCAGCGCTCGCCCAGCTTGAGCCCCAGAAAAAAGAAGAGCCTAAAAAAGAAGAACCCAAGCAACAGGAGCCAAAGGAGGAGCCTGTTAAAGAACAAACTACCCCTGAGCCGGCTGCACCCCAGCCTGCTGCACCTGAATTAATGCCTGTTACACTTACCATTCACCTGATGGACGATGACAGCGGACAGCCACTGGATGCCGCTGTGAACCTTCGTCGTTTGTCAGATAACCAGTTGGCAGGTAAGTCAAACAAGGGTGCCGGGGAGTATGTCTTCACCGCTACACCTAAGCAGGAAGTACAAATGATGCTGAGCATAGAGAAAGACGGCTATATGTTCAAGAACTTTATGCTTACGCTGCCGGCAGCCACGGCAGAGTCTCAGTATATAACCCGTAATATCGAGCTAAACCGTCTGCAGGCTGGACTCTCGTCAGTATTGCGGCATATCTATTTCGACTTTAACCAGGCCACCTTCAAGAAAGATTCATACGATGAATTGAATAAGTTAGAGCGGATGCTCAATGAAAACTCTGATCTGGTGGTAGAAATATCCGGTCATACAGACAACGTTGGTGGGACCGCCTATAATAAATACTTATCGAAGCGCAGGGCGCAGGCTGTGGTAGACTTTATGGTGCAAAAAGGCATCAGCAAGGCTAGAATCACAGCTAAAGGGTATGGTGAAGAACGTCCGATTGCTACGAACGACGATGAAAAAGATGGCAGAGCCATGAACCGTCGCGTTGAATTTAAGGTGGTGAGTAAAGGAAGCGCAGTAGCGACGCAATAAGATTCTAAAAAGCTTTTGGCTAAAACACGGGTATTTCATCCGTGTTTTTTAATTTTGAAGCTTATCAGGCAAAGATTGAAACCTTCGGCTTTACAATTTAGCCTCAAAAGCGCATTATTTATGTCGGTAGTACCTTATAAAGATCAGAATAAAGGCAAAAAGGAGCAGGTGGCCACCATGTTCGATAACATCAGCCCCCGCTATGATTTGCTTAACCACCTGTTAAGTCTGGGCATAGATGTGCTATGGCGCAAAAAAGCAGTTCGGCTGCTGCGCAACCGCAAACCAGCTCCTAAACTTATGCTGGATGTAGCAACGGGCACGGGCGATTTTGCACTGGAAGCCCTGAGTCTGAAACCGGAAAAGATCATTGGTGTAGATATTTCAGGAGGGATGCTGGAGGTTGGTCGGGAAAAAATTAAGAAGCAGGGCCTTACGCAGCGTATAGAAATGCTGAAGGCAGACTCGGAAAACCTGCCTTTTGAAGATAATATGTTCGATGCTGTGATCGTTGCTTTTGGAGTACGTAACTTTGAAGATCTGAAGAAAGGATTAAAAGAGATGAATCGGGTCTTAAAGCCTGGTGGCGTAGTAACAATCCTTGAGTTTTCTCAGCCCCGTGCTTTTCCGTTTAAACAGGTTTATAATTTCTATTTTAAACAAATATTGCCTAGGGTAGGGCGCCTTATTTCTAAGGATCAGTCAGCTTATACTTATTTGCCTGAGTCAGTACAGGCCTTTCCCGATGGCAGAAACTTTCTCAGGATTTTAGAAGAAACAGGATATAAAAATACCGAATGGAAACCACTCACTTTTGGCATAAGCGCCATTTACTTAGCCTCAAAGTAACACTACTCCTCCTGTTGGCTTTGGCTGGCAAACCCTTGCTGGCACAAGAATCCAGAGAGTATTATCTCCCGACTTACGACGATCGGTTCCTTACCTATGGTTTTACCCTGGGCGGACATACCTCTACGCTTCGCCCAAAGTTTTCTAATGGGTTTATCGAAGATGGTGCTTTTCGGGATACGATTAACATTTTGCCCAGAAACGCTTTTGGCTTTTCAATTGGCTTTCTGGCGAACTTCAGGGCTGCAGAATATTTAACCATTCGCGTAATGCCCAAGGTTGCCTTTTATGATTATGCGCTAAAATTTGAAACAACTCCCAGCATTGCCAATCCGCCTTCAGATGTGGTTGTGGATTTTACCACGGTAGATATTCCTATTTCTTTAAAGTTTAGGTCTATGCGGCGTGAGAACCACCGGATGTTTATGGCAGCAGGCGTTACACCCGTTATAGATGTAACCGGTAAAAAAAAGCGGGAGGAGAATTCTGAAAGTGGCCTGCGCCTGCGGGGAGATAATCTCACGGCAGATGTGAGCTTCGGCGCCGATTTCTATTTTCCGCTCTTTAAATTTTCACCGGAGATCCGCTACTCGTACGGACTCCGTGATGTTCTGGACAACAAGTCGAATCAGGTGGGTAGGGCATTCGATAAATTAGGCACCCATATCATTGGGGTTTATCTGGTCTTTAACTAAGCAAAATTCAATCAACATAAAATCGCTCCCCCGGGAGCGATTTTTGTTTGTACAGGCTGCCATATTCTTTTTACTTTTTTAGCTTAGCATTTATGAAGCAAAACACAGTTTTGATAACAGGCGCCAGCTCAGGCATTGGCCTGGCAACCGCTCGTTTGCTGGGCAATCAGGGATACCGGCTTGTAATTTGTGGCAGGCGTCAGGACCGGCTGGAAAGTCTGCAGCATGAGCTGCAGTTTCAGGCGACTGTGCATACGCTGGTCTTTGACGTACGCGACCGGGCCAGTGTTCAGGCAGCTATAGAAAGCCTGCCGGAAGAATTTTCATCCATCGACATCCTGATTAACAATGCTGGCAATGCGCATGGGCTGGATACCTTGCAGGAGGGAAATCCTGACGATTGGGATGCCATGATCGATATTAATGTGAAGGGACTGTTGTATGTTAGCAAAGCTGTTGTGCCGCAAATGGTTGCGCGCAAAAGTGGCCATATTATTAATATAGGATCTATTGCCGGCAAAGAGGTTTATCCCAAGGGTAATGTATATTGTGCTTCCAAACATGCAGTGGATGCCATTAACAAAGGCATGCTGATGGACCTGAATCCCTATGGCATAAAAGTAACAGCCATTAACCCGGGCCTGGTGGAGACAGAGTTTTCCTTGGTTCGTTTTAAAGGAGATGCCACACGGGCCACCCAAACTTATAACGGCATTCAGCCATTAACACCAGAAGATGTTGCCGAGGTTATCTTGTTTGTATTACAACGGCCACCTCATGTAAACATCAGTGATCTGGTACTGTTGCCTACTGATCAGGCCAGTGCAACCGTGGTAAACAGAAAACAGAATTCCTAGATTCTCGGGTCCATGACACAAATTTTTATTAATTCAATCAGTATGATTATCGTTAAATAATACTATTTTTAAACAGTTTGCTGATAAACAAGCAGGAAAGGCGGGAGTGTATGCTAGTATATAAAGTGTATGAACTTTATCAGGCCCTTGAGAAGGATAGCCTAAGCCTGTTCTACTTAGGAGATGTAAGCGACAGCATTACCGAAAAGCTGATTGCTCTTAATGATAAAAAACTCACTGACCAAAATAACAGCTTAAAGTCCGGCAGAAAGGTGGCGTTTCTGATTGCTGAATGTTTTCAGAACGTTATCAGGCACCAGGAGCAACCCGTCGAAAATGTTGGTGTCTCTGGGGGATCCAGCATGTTTATGCTACGGCATCAGGATTTACAATTTGCCGTAGCCTCGGTGAACCTGGTGCATAACGAGCGGGTGGGCCCCCTGCAATCCAAACTGAGTAACCTAAGGCGCCTAAGCAGCAGTGAGCTGCGGAAAATGTATCTTGATATTTTACCTGGTACCGACTTTTCTGAAAAGGGGGGGGCAGGCCTGGGCCTGATTGAAATGGCCCGTCGGTCGGGCCAGCAGTTTCAGTATGATTTTGAAAAAAAGGATAATAAGTCACTTTTCTTCTTTCAGCTGCAGCTACAGGAGGAAACAGTCATGGTGCATCAGCCCAGGGTTATTCCGCTGCAGGAAACGCAAGCCTTATATAAAAATCTACTGGAGGAAGATATTCTCCTGCTCTATAAAAGCGATTTCTCCCAGAGAACCATGATGCCCGTTCTGGAGATGATTGAGCATAATCTACAGCAAAAAGGACCAAAATTATACCAGCAAAAAGCTGTGCTGTATGTACTGGTAGAACTATTTCAGAACATAATGAAGCATGGCGCTCCCTGGCATGGTCGGCAGGAGGGGGTACTCACCATTTGTCGTCAGGATGGGTATTATCTGATCTGTGCCGGTAATTTTGTGGCGCAGGATAAAATACCCCAGTTACGGCAGCATCTGCTGCAGATCAATGGGCTCGACAAAGGAGGGCTCCAGCAGCTGTACAAGCAGGAGCTGCGCAGTAGTCCCAACAGCAGCGTTAAAGGTGGTGCAGGTCTTGGGCTTATCGAGACTGGCCGCTATAGCAGAAGTTCTTTTGATTTTAGTTTTGTAACGGTGGATGACCACCACTCTTTCTTTACACTGAGCACGACAATCTGATATGTTAAAAACCATTAACCTAGAGCGTAAGTCAGATACCCCGGCAATACAGCTCGATCCTGCCGGTAACATGTCCATAACGGGCAGATCATTACCTGAAAATGCCGAAGCCTTTTACAAGCCCCTGGTAGACTGGGTAGATCGCTATGTGGAGTCAGAGGGGAAAGGGCGTACACAGCTTACCATAGAGTTAGAGTATTTTAACTCCAGCTCCGTAAAACAAATTCTTACCATTTTACTGAAACTGGAAGAATTGCATCGTCAGCCTGGTAAAGAAGTGCAGGTAGTCTGGAGTTATAACCAGGATGATGAACTGATGGAAATGAAAGGCAGGGAGATGGAGAGTCTCGTTGACCTGCCCTTTGTCATGAATGACTTCAGTATTTAATACGCATTCGGGCTACACTAAGAAAGCCGTATGCCCAATAGCAGAATATCATCGGTCTGCCGGGTGCTTCCTTTCCAGTTTTGGAGCGTCTGGCAGGCCATTTCTTTTTGTGCAGCTGCAGGTAGTGATTGCATGTTCAGCAGCATATCTTTGAACCGGCGAGTGTTAAACTTTTGGTCTAATTCTGAGCCAAACTGATCCATGTAGCCATCGGAAAAAAGGTACAGCATATTACCTTTTGTATAGGAAATGGCTTTGTTGGTAAATTGCCCTTTGCGTCCGTTCCTGAGCACCTTACCACCCACTGAATTAATATCTGCCTGTAAAACCTTCAGATCGTTGTTTTGTATGAGATAAGCAGGATTCATGGCAGCGGCAAAGGTGAGCGTCTGGTTTTCCGGATCTACCAGGCACACCGATATGTCCATGCCATCCTGTAAAATATCACCCTCTTTCTCACCCTGCAATGCCTCTTTCAGTTTTAGATCCAGCTCATCCAGGATTCGGGCAGGATCAATCACCCCTTTTTCTGCAATGATCTCCCTGAGTAGCCTATGTCCTATAAGCGACATAAAGGCGCCCGGCACACCATGACCTGTACAATCGGCTACAGCAATTACATAGCCTTGCGGGTGCGGATGAAAGAAATAGAAATCTCCGCTTACAATATCCCTGGGTTCTGATAGTACAAAGGAATCAGGGAGATATGTTTTCAAGGTTCTTTCGCTCACCAGCATAGACTGTTGAATGCGCTGAGCATAACTGATACTATCGGTGATCTGCTTATTCTTCTGCTCCAACAGCAGGCTGTTCTGCTGCTTGTTCTGGTGATAGTTATAACCAAGGTAAATAGAACCTATCAACATCATGAGCAGGAGTATTAACAGGAACATAGAATTCCTTTGAGCTACCAGTCTGCCCTGTTGTGTA
>JASLAE010000120.1 GCA_030147305.1 Cesiribacter sp. | reverse complement strand
CACCAGTATGGTACCTTTATCTGTTTTTATACTTAATTCACTCCCCTGCAACTGATGTGACTGATAACGCCGCTCCTGGAGCACAATAGCCTCCTGCGCTAATTGTGCCAGGGGGAGATAAATATCCGTTCCATCTGCACTTTTACCGACTAGTGAACCATCTTCATTTCTAAAAACAAAGGCCAAAGCCCCGGGTGCATCTTCTTCTGTTAGCCCATAAAAATCCCGTGGCCTGAATTTGATCTGGTATTGATCATTGGCAAGCCTGGCCATCTTTAGCCTCTCATCGGCCTGCCCCCAGGTGCCTTGTGTGTGCTCCCAACTGGTAGATCCTACTTCACTAACCACCCCGGTATGCACATAAACATCCCCCTGGTAACCCATTAGAGCTTTGTTGCCCAGGCTTGCATTATAGACTATGGTGATTTCATCATCTATGGTAAAATTTGCGGGCGCGGCAGTTATAATTTGCGCCGAGAGTTGTAGGGGTAGCAAAAATAGCAGCAACACAAAAAATCGGTAGGTGCGCATTCTTCCTTTATCTTGGTGGTTTATGGATAAAAATAGAGATTTCAGTGAAACATGCATGCGCCATGTTGAAAAAACAAAGCCGGCGCATAGCTCCGGCTTCTAAAAATATATGTGGGTAGTATCAGGCCTGTACAAGTTCCATGATCGTGATCTCTGGTAAAATACCTACCCTTCCCGGGTAACCCAAATAGCCATAACCACGGTTCACATACAGATACTGATTGCCCTCCTGGTAAAGATCGGCCCATTGCTTGTAAATCCAGCTGGCAGGGCTCCATCGAAAATCACCTATTTCAATTCCAAACTGAAAGCCATGGGTATGGCCACTGAAGGTAACATCGATGTCCGGAAAGAGCGGCCTAACCTGCCCGTCCCAGTGCGTGGGATCATGGGAGAGCAGTAGCTTTACAGGTGCGTCCTGGGTGCCGGCATAAGCCTGCTCCAGCCTGCCATATTTTGGCCAGCGGCCGGTGCCCCAGTTTTCTACCCCCAGCACGGCCAGCTGTTCGCCACCAGTCCTGAGCATGCGGTGCTCGTTCATTAGCAGATCCCAGCCCATTTCTTTGTGCGAGCGCATTAAATCCAGCACGTTTTGCCGTTTAGCAGCAACACTGGGCCATTGTACGTACTCACCATAATCGTGATTACCCAAGGTTGAGAATACGCCAAAAGGTGCTTTTAATTTACCAAACACAGGCACATAATCTTTCACCTCCCGGGCTTCGTTATTTACCAGGTCACCGGTAAAGAATATCACGTCGGGTTTTTGTGCCATCAGCATATCTACACCCCCTGCCACTGCGGTTTTATTAAAGAAACTACCACTGTGGATGTCAGATACCTGTGCAATCTTAAACCCATGGAAAGCTTTGGGCAGATTTGGCAGCACTACCCTTTTATGTCGAATTCTATAATCATGTGCGCCGCTTAATATGCCAAAACCCATCGTAGCCATGGGGACAGCTGTTGCAATAAGAGCAGTTTTAGCCAGGAAGTCGGAGCGACTGATGCCATCATTGGCGCTTGCAGGCGCGGGACCAGTTTGGTTTGGCTCTACATTTATCACAAACCTGCGCCAGATCCACATAAATGCCCGCCAGATATCGTCCAGCAGTAAAAAAAAGCCGCCCAACACTTTTGAAAAAATGTACATGAACATCCAAACCTGTACCCATTGCCCCAGATGCGGTACATTTTCCCGGATGGTGGTGAGGTTATAGACCAGAAATAAACTAATTGTAAGTGCGGAGAGTGTCCAGTAGGCAATAAACACCCACCTTCGCACCACCGGATTTCCATCTTCCAGCAGCAGGCGCAAGGCGCCAAAAACGTACCAGTCCAATAGAAAAATCAGAAACCCACTCAGGGCAAATACAAGCAGTTTTATCATACTATAGAAACAAAAAAGCTCCGGCCCCCAGATGGAGGCAGGAGCTTATCAATTAAAATAAACTAAACTTTACTGAATCTGTAGCTAATCTTATCGGCAATCAGGTACATGACCGGCACAATTACCAATGTTAAGAAGGTAGCAAAAGTCAGACCAAAAATTACTGTCCAGGCCATGGGACCCCAGAATGTTGCATTATCACCACCAATATAAAAATCGGCATCGAAGCGCGAGAACAGCGTAAAGAAATTAATGTTCATACCCGTAGCGAGTGGTATAAGCCCTAATACCGTAGTAATTGCGGTAAGTAATACCGGGCGCAAACGTACTTTCCCACCTTCAATAATACTATTTACAATTTCATCGTAAGGCAATCGGCCATCCTGAGGTATTCCCAGTTCTTCACGTCTCCTTGCCCTGATAAGGTCGGTATAGTCAATGAGTACGATGGCATTATTCACCACTACACCGGCCAGTGAAATAATGCCGATGCCGGTCATGATGATGACAAAGTTCATGTTGAAAATTACCAGCCCTAAGAATACACCAATGGTACTAAAGAGCACAGAACACATAATGATGAAGGGTGTTACAATAGAGTTGAACTGTGCTACAATGATCAGGAAGATGGCAAAAACAGCGATCATCAGGGCACGGCTCAGGAAAGCCATCGACTTTGCCTGTTCCTCCTGCTCACCACCAATCTTTACCTCGTAACCCTGCGGCACGTTCATGTCGGCAACCAACTGCTGAATATCCCCTACAATTTCATTAGCATTGTAACCTTCTTTTACGTTTGAGTACACACTGATCTCACGGTCCAGGTCCTGTCTTTTGATTGATCCGTAAGTAGAGGAATATTCAACGTTTGCTACAGAAGATATCGGGATTTGGCGCATCTGCCCTTTGTTGTTCCGGAAGGTAATTCGCTTGTTCATCAGTGATTCCAGATCGTAGCGATAACGATCTTCCAGCCGAAGCTGAATTGGATATTCATCTTCTCCGTCCTTGAACTTGCTTACTTCAAAGCCAAAAAGAGAAGTACGCAGTTCGGTGGCTATTTGCTGGGTGCTTAGACCATAACGGCGTGCTTTTTCCCGGTCAATGCGTACCAGCAACTCTGGTTTGCCTATTTCCAGGTCGGTCTTCAAACCTTCATAACCCCTGATATTGCTGTTCTCAATGGTAGCAATCACCTGATCTGCCAGGTCTATCAATTTCTCGTAATCTTCCCCTTTTACCTGCAGGTCAATGGGTTTACCTACCGGAGGACCATTCCTGTTCTTCTCTACTGTTATTATCGCACCAGGATTTCCCTGCATGGCTTCACGCATTTCTTCCATGATGGCGGCAGTGGAAGCCCCCTGGCGATCCTGAAAATCCAGGAATGAAACCGTGATCCTGGCTTTGTGCGGCGTAACACCACCCTGGGCGCCTGCACCCGGGTCACTGGTACCTTCCCCTACCTGGGTAACCACAGACTCTACCATATACTTGTATGGCTCAATCACCTTCATGATCTTTGCTTCCATACGCTCGGTAAAGGCATTGGTAGTTTCTATGTCTGTACCAAGCGGCTGCTCAATAAATACATTCACATACTGCGGTTCATTTACCGGGAAGAAATCGACTTTTGGCTGGCGTGCAAAATACACCATCACAGACAGGATCATGAGTACAATCGTACCCCCAAAGAACAGATAAGGCCGCCATCCGCTCAACGCAAAACGAACGATACGGTAATAGAGATCTTCCAGGTACACCAGAAACTTATTCTGAAACCATTCTGTAGCCGGATCAAGCAAATAAAGATTGACTGGAATAAGGATGGCAAACAACATTAAAAGGTTCGCCAGTGCAAGTTTGCCTGCAATGTAGAGGGCTATTGCAACGACTGCAAAACCAATGGCCCACTTCAGGGACTTTTTCTTTTTGCGCGCCTCATCTTCGGGCAGCTTCATCAGCAGCGCAGAAATTACCGGATTGATGATTAGACCTACAAAAAGCGAAGACGTAAGCACGATGATGAGCGTAATAGGCAGGAACTTCATAAACTCCCCGATAAGACCGCCCCAGAATGCCAGCGGCATAAAGGCCGCCAGGGTAGTAGCTGTTGAGGTAATGATAGGCCATGCCACCTCTCCCACACCTTCTTTTGCCGCTTTTATATTGCTGTATCCCAGCTGCTTAAGCCGGTAAATATTTTCAACTACTACAATACCGTTATCTACCAGCATACCCAGCGCAAGAATGAGTGCAAAAAGCACCATCATGTTAAGGGTAACACCCGAAAGATTCAGGATAATGAAAGCCAGGAACATAGAGAGTGGAATGGCAATTCCCACAAAAAGCGCATTGCGCAACCCCATGAAGAACATAAGCACCAGCACCACCAGAATCACACCAAAAATAATGGAGTTTTCCAGGTTCTCTACCTGGTTTCGGGTTTGCTTGGACTGGTCATTGTTAACGGTAATGCGAAGGTCTTTGGGAAAACGGTTTTGCTTTGCTTCAGTAATAATTTCTTTGATTTTATCTGAAGCATCCAGCAGGTTTTCTCCACTACGTTTGGTCACATCCAGGGTAACTACAGGGTCACCACTTTCACGGGCAAAGGATTCGCGTTCTTCGTAGGTATCAGTAACCTTGGCCACATCACTGAGGTACACGATATGATCATCCTCATTCTTGACGATGATGTTATTCAGGTCCTCCACATTCTCCAGTTCTGAGCGGATGCTCAGCGAACGACGGTACTCACCCATTAGCAGGTTACCACCCGACATGCTCAGGTTTTCTGCTGCCACTGCTTTGGAAATGTCATCAAAACTAACCTGGTTGGCTTCCATGCGATACTGATCTGCATTGATCCGAATTTCACGCTCAAGGGCTCCTTTAATGTCTACGCCACTAATCTCCGGAAGCTTCTCAATTTCTTCTTCCAGGTATTCGGCAAAGCTTTTTAATTCGTCTATGCCATAATTACCAGAAACATTCAGATACATAATAGGCATGCTTGAGATATCAAACTCCTGCACTATCGGATCCTGATCCAGATCACTGGGAAGTTCTGTTTTAGCCCTGTCTACTGCATCCTTTGTTTCCTGCAGGGCTTTGGTTATCTCTACTGTTGTATTAAACTCTGCCGTGATAATGGAGTAGTTCTCCATACTGGTAGAAGTAATTTTCTTGATACCATCCATTGACTTGAGCTCCTTTTCAATGGGTCTGGTAATCAGGTTTTCCATATCCTCTGGCGAGTTACCCGGATAAAGGGTGTTGATGTACACCATGGGCTGCTTGATCTCCGGAAAGCTTTCTTTGGGCATGATGTTATAGGCCATCACGCCTGCCAGCGCAATCAGGATGGTAAGAATGATGATGCTGGTGCTGTTATTTACTGCACCGGAGCTTATCCCGAATTCCCGTTGTACGTTGTTTTGTTCTTTAGGATCCATGCTTGGATTCGGTTAGTTGTTAGAAGCTACATTTTCGTCGGCTACTTTTACATTCACACCTTCCGAAACTTCGCGGAAGCCCTCGTTTACCAAAACATCGCTTGGCTGAATACCTGATTCTACAAGCGTTTCATTGTTGTAGCTCAGGCCAGTCTCAATGTGTTTTTTTGTTACCTGCTTTACATTCGCTTTATTTTCTACCACATACACATATTCGCCTTTGCGATCACGCTGAATCAGATGTGTAGGGACCACCAGTGCATTCTGCTTTTCAAAATCTTTGACTCTTAACACAGCCAGCAGGTTTGGCCTAAGCAGATCTGTATCATTTGGCAGGGCAGCCTCCAGCGTAAAAGTGCGGTTATTGGGGTTTATCACCTGGCCAACTGCCTTGATAGTTGACTGGTAGGTTTTATCCAGAGAAGGGAAATAAACTTCAACAGCATCTCCCTTATTGAAGGACCCCACAAAACTTTCAGACACATCTGCCCGAATGCTCATGTCCTGCAGGCTCACCAAACGTATCATGGGCACACCCGGGCTGGCAGCCTCTCCCACACGTACCATTACTTCTTCTATGGTGCCGCTGAAAGGTGCCTTAACGTTGGCCTGTGCCAGCTGTGATTGCAGCATAGATAACCTGTTTTCCAGTGCTTCTTTGTTGGACTTGGTCTGCAGGAACTGCACTTCTGTACCTATCTTCTGGTCCCACAGGTTCTTCTGCCGCTCATAAACGGCAGTAGCCAGTTCCAGCTGAGTTTTAACTTCATTCAGACTATTCTGTAACACATCAGCATTGATGTTCATCAACACCTGACCTTTCCTAACCTGCTGTCCTTCAGTTACTAAGACCCGCTCAACAGCTCCCATAGTTTCAGCACTGATGGTAACATTTTTATCTGAACGCACATCGCCACTGACTTCAACAAAATGCTCAAAAGTATCCTGCTTCACCGGTATGGTCGTGATTAGCTGTGCTTCACGCACCTCCTGCCCAAATTCCGGATCTGAGGCAGCAATCTGCTCTTCCAGCTCAGCAATTTCTGCCCTCAGGCTCTGAAGTTCCGCTTTCTTCTCTTTCAGTGCTGCTTTCTGTGCAGCAACATCATCACCAGAATTACAGGCCGTGGCGGTTAAGGCCAGGCCGGCAATAAGTAAAATTATTTTAGGTGTATTCATGGTTGTTAGGGAATGCAATTATTTTAATAAAGTGCCGGTAGATTTGTCGTACCCAACCCGGGCCACAAGCGCATTGTACAGCGCCTGGTAATAATTAGTCTCGGCAGTTTTCAGCGCATTTTCTGCTTCTACCACTTCCAGGTTACTGCCTACCCCCTGCTGATATTTGATTTTGGTTACCCGAAAAACTTCTTCAGCAAGCTCCATATTTTCCTGCTGGGTTTCGAGGGACTGAATGCTGTTCTGCAGGTTAATGCGGGACTGCTCAATTTCCAGATCAATGGCATTTTCCAGGTTATTGATCTGGTTGTCTACCTGCTCGGCAATGAGCTTTTTGCGTCGAATGGTATTTGTTTTCAGAAAGCCATCAAAGACAGGAATGTTAAGATTTAGACCCACAGCAGCAAATCGGTTCCAGGTATCTACCTCCTGGCGTGCGGTTACATCACCATTTTCATCTACCGTTTCCAGGATGGTTGGCTCAAATAATTGTCCGAAAGTAGCCCTGCCTGCGTTATAGCCTACGTTAGCAAAAGCGGATAAATTAGGATAATACTGCATGCGGGTATTTCTGATATCAAGATCAGCTAACTCACGATTAATCTGCAGTTGCTCGTACTCAATACGCCTCCTGTATTCTATTTTATCCTCAGGCAGCTGGTTTTCGATGTTTAAGTCACGAATATTTTCTGCAAGTTCAATTTCCTGCCCTATGGGTATGCCCATCTGAAACTTTAACATACTGAGGTTGATGTCCATAGAACGCTTTACATTATCATACTCCGTTTGCAGGTTATTTAAGTTCACCTGTAGCCTTTGTACATCAATCGCCTCCACAAAACCATTTTCATTCATGGCTCTGGTTTCTCTGTAAAGCGTATCCAGTCTGCTAAGATTTGCAGACAGCAGGGTTAATCTTTCGTTCGCAACCAGTGCACCGTAGTAAGCAAGTGCCACAGCCTCGGCAACATCTATTTTGGCTTTTTGAATGCCCTTCACCGAAAGATCTTTATAAACTTTAGCAGCCCGCAGACCTACAAAATAAGACCCATTAAAAATTAGCTGGCTAAGCGAAGCACTGGCACTGGAAGCATAAGGCGTACCGAATTGCACAGGCAAAAAAGTGCCGGGCTGTCCGGCAAATTCACCTGGCAAAAAGTTTGTTTGCCTTTGTATATTATAGGTTAAGTTTCCATCAACATTAATCTGCGGAAGCCCCTGAGCAACAGTCTCTTTTACCTGCGCGGTTGCTATGCTTTCGTTGATAAGCTCGTTTTTAACGTTAACGTTGTTTTCTACAGCATGAGCAATGGCTTCCTGTAAAGTAAACACCCGCTTTGCCTGATCCTGCGCCTGCAGTGCAGAGGCTGATATAAGTACTGCTGCCAGCAGCAGTAAGGGTTTAGAAAATACTCTCATGGGGTGGTAGATTTTTCTTATAAACTTCTAATAGTTCTCGTCCTTTGGGCGTCATGATGCCTTCGATAAAATGTCGAAGCACCTGTAGCTGCACCTGGCTTACATCAAAATGGGTGCGTGGAAAAATCCTGTCGTCAAAGCACAGTTGAACCTGCTCTACACGCAGGATTGCAATGATTTCCGGATCAAGATCGGCTCGAAAATAACCCTCTTGCTGACCGCGTATCAGTATCTTGGTGATGGTTTTTAAAAAAACCTGTTTTTTATAATCACTAAAGATTTTCCAACCTTCGGGAAAATACTTTTGCAGTTCCATGATGGCGCAGGGATTAACCCTGGTCACATGCTTGCGGATCATAAAGGTGATCTTTAATAGAAATTCTACTACATTTTCAGACTCCTGCTCCAGCTGTACTAATTGCTGTTCTTCTCTATGCAGGTGCTCTGTTGTAGCCGCACAGACGATTTCATTTTTATCTTTGAAAAACTGATAAATAGTTTTTTTCGACATGGCTAATTCGCGGGCAATGTCGTCCATTGTTACCCGTTTAAAACCATAGCGAATAAATAAATCTTCTGCTATGTTGATAATGTTATGTCGTATATCCACCCGTGTCTATATTCCTTTATTTTCGACTTCGCAAAACTATGGAAACTCAAATCTTTTACAAAGTTTCCATTG
>JASLAE010000100.1 GCA_030147305.1 Cesiribacter sp. | reverse complement strand
GCTAGCATCGCGTTAAATCGGCCTTTTTTAGGAAATTATTCCTTTATCACCCATCATGAATTACACAAAGATGCAGCCTTGCGGGAATGGCTGGCAAGGAAAAGCATAGATGTACAGGTAGAAAATGCCTATTATTCCTTTAAACAGGATCAATCACTTGATGAACCACAGCCGGGGTTCCTGCAGGAAAATGTAAGCAAAAAGTACAGACTCAGTGATTATACGCGCTTTTCCACCATGGAAGAAGTGATCATAGAAATTATCCCGGAGCTTAAGGCACGCAGGAGCCTGGGCAGAACCAGGTTTGTGCTGCCGGGTGTTACCACAAAAGCTTCAAATACCGATACGGCGCTGGTGCTGCTAAATGGAATTCCCGTTTCTGCCAGTATGATGATGAACTTCGATCCCAGGCGCGTAGAGAATGTTGACCTTGTACTCTCTCAGGTAGTATTGGGTGGCATTGAGTATCAGGGATCTGTCAATTTCCAGACCACTGATCGTAAAACAGACCTGCTGCAATCTAATAATGCCTACAGGTTCATAAAATTACCAGGTGTACAGCAGCAGCTGGCTTATTACCAGCCAAATTACGCGCAGGCAGGTGAAGAGGCGAAACGGATGCCAGACTTCAGAAACCAGTTGTTATGGGCGCCTCATGTGGCATTAGAAAATAATACCCTTAGCTTCTATACCTCTGATCTAACAGGTACATTTCGCGTGGTGGTGCAGGGAATGGGCCCCAATGGAGAGATTATATATACAGAAGCTACCTTTGAAGTAGAAAAAGACTATCAAAATTAATGCGCAAACGGCAATGCCTTGTGCGTAGGGGTTAACCATCCCTGCTTTCAGTAAATATCTTTACTAATCTGTTGAACTACTGCTGCGCTTTGTTCAGGGTGAAAGGGACTGTTAAACCCAGCCAGGGCAGCGTAAACACCCCGTCTAAACCAGCAGCAGCTGGAATTACCAATCCATAGTCTAGCCCAACACGCCTGATCATAGACCTGCCACCCAGCATGATCAGGCCCACGCTATAATCGTTAATATTCATAAAGTAGTTTTCGGTAAGCAGATAACCATTCTTGGTGATCCTGTATAGGGCACTAAAGGAAATAACCGGAGTAGATAAAAAGTCGCTGCCTGCAAAGCCAAAACCTACGCCCAGGCTGGCATTTCTGTCGGGCGAACCTACAGTTCCAAGGCCGTAAACAATACCAAACGATGTGCCTTCTTCTCCCACTACAGTGCCTAACAGTGCGCCGGCACCCAGGTTGAATTTGTTTTCTACAATGGGTACAGACAGCTTGGGTACAATCCAGACAGGGGAAAAGGGAGCCGCTAACAGAAAAAGAGGAATAGTGCCTGCGCCAATGGAAATGTTATCTGTAATGCCTATGCTGGCCTGATTATAGACAACCCATACATTCTGATAATAACCCTCTCCTTTTTTTAATCCATAACCATTGGGAGAAAAAAAGTAACGGGAAGACTGTAAGTTCCGATACCAGTATTCGCCTTCAACAACTTTTGCTTCGTCAACAGCCTTTATGCTCCTGATGTCTTGCTTATTGATGGTTATTTCGCCTAAACGAGCTGTTTTCAGGAGAATAAACGTTTCATTTTCATCCACTATTTGACCGATGTATTCATTGCCGTCTGTGGTCTGAATAATATACAAAGTGGTTGTATCTCTTGCTTCCTGGGCATGGGCAGGCTGTATGAGCATAGCCAGGAAGAGCGGCAGGATGCAAAGAAATAATCTGAAGGCAAGGTTATTGAATTGCATAAAAAGGGAGCGCAGTTTGTATTAAGTTAGAAAATGATCATGGCATTAAGAAACATAAAGCCAAACACTTATTAAGATAGAGCAAAATGTGGTGCGCCAATAGTAGCGGGCACATATGCTGTTAAAGTGCAGTTGCCCTTAGCGCCAAATTCAATAGATCATTTTAACCGGTTAACTGCTTAAGCTGTTCAATGCGGAAGTGCCGTTCAAATGAGAAGGTAGTTTCTGTTATCTCCAGATGTTCGTATAGCACCAGCGCCCGTTCCCACAGGGCATTGGCCGTGGCTGTATCGTTCTGCAGCACAAAGCCTTCGGCTGCTTCATATAGTATGTCGGCCATCGGTTCCAGGTGCTGAGGGGCAAAGTTATGCTTCTCCTGAAGCCACGCAACCAGCGCTGGCGGGGCCACGGTAACCAGGCTTATCAAATTCAGGGACAAGGCCTTTTGCATACTTTCCTCTACAACAGCAAGTCCTTCGCTCACCTGTCCCTGTTGCTTAAGGCCCAGCAGGTCGGCCAGCATTTTGCCCAAAACCCTACCCAGCTCATCTATTTGTTTTTTTAGGAAGTCTTTTCGCTCAAGGCCCATAATGTAAAGTTACATCAGATCTCGCTATTCCAAGGGTTCATATCGAATGATCACAGCATCTCTTTTCTTGTCAATGTAAGCAAAAAGTGCGCGATCGCCTAAATGTCGCTTTACCGCTTTAGGGGTGTTGCCTAAGCCTAGTACCGTTAATTCCGGTGAGAACTCTTCCTTCACAATTTCATCCCACACTGTAACAAGCGTCTTAGAGGGTGCTTGTATGGGTTCTGTTGTGCCGGCTTCTTTATTGTACCGCAGCATTATATACCGATGGTAGGAGGAAGCTTCTTCTCTATAGGTAGTAGTTTCTCCTCTAATAGAGCTAACAGAGTGGTTGTTAAATGGACCGCCCACGCCTGGTACAACTTTATTTACTGGGTGATTGTATTCTCCAAAACGACCAACCACAATTTCCTGTGTATTTATATTACTAGAATCTTTTGCAGGGTTTACATAAACATAGGCTTCACCGCCCGCATAGAGTTT
>JASLAE010000014.1 GCA_030147305.1 Cesiribacter sp. | reverse complement strand
ATGGTACTGCTTATACCACTACCAGTCTTACCGGTACCATTACAGATGATAGCAACGGATTTGGATTTGTCATGATAACCTATCCTTCTAATGGCCTTCAAAATGGAGGGCCAGATGGTATTGCCCTGGTGAATGCTGAAGGAGAAGTTGTTCAGTTTTTGAGCTATGAAGGTAGCTTCACAGCCATTGGTGGTCCTGCGGATGGCCTTACCAGTACAGATATTGGTGTAGCAGAGGATAGTAGTACACCATTGGAATTTTCCCTGCAGCTAACTGGTGCAGGCTTTGCATATGCAGATTTTACCTGGTCAGGCCCAGTTGCCCAAACATACCGTAATGTTAATACAGGGCAACAATTTGGCGGTGGGGACACTGAGCCAGAGCCAGATCCGGAACCACAGCCTTATGCTATTGCAGAAGCCAGAGCGCTTCCGCTGGGCACAGAAGTAATCATCAATGGTACCTTAACGGCTACCAGTGAACTGGGTGGTCCTGCTTATATCCAGGATACGACAGGCGGCATTGCCCTTTTTGCTGCAGAGGTACATGGCGAAGGCCTGTTCAGCATTGGCGATTCTATACAGGTAACTGCGACGATTGGTGCTTTTAACCAGCAGGTGCAACTGGTGGAGGTAAGTGAGGTGGTAGATCTGGGCACTGCCAGAAAGCCCATCATTCCCAAAGAAACAACCATTACTGAACTTAGCAGCCTGGAGGGCCAGCTAGTTACCATTACTAATGCTTCATTTACCGATACCAGAGGGCTGCTTTTCCCCGAGAGCAACTATAGCATTACCGATGGAACGGGTACTACCCAACTAAGAATAGATGGTGATGTAGAAAGCCTGGTAGGCCGGGAGTTACCACAAACTGCTGTTAATATTACGGGTGTTGTGGGTAGTTTCCGGGGCTCAGTGCAAATCCTGCCCCGTTTTATCGAAGATCTGCCTGGTACAGAGCCTTATCTTCCCGAAGGATCTGACATACCCGTTGCTACCACACTGGAAGTTATGAGCTGGAACATGGAGTTTTTTGGTTCTACGCTCCCTAACTTTGGTCCCTCAGATGTACAACTGCAGCTGCAGAATGCCAGAGAGCTGATAGAAAGCGCAAATGCAGACATTATTGCCGTTCAGGAGATTTCGGACGAAAACCTGCTACAGCAATTGGTAGAGATGTTGGGCTATGAGAAAGTTTGTTCCGACCGTTTCTCTTATTCTTTTAACGAGCCTGATCCTACTTTCCCCGAGCAAAAGATCTGCTTCATTTATAATCCCGCCACTGTTTCATTAGTCTCTCAAAGAGTGCTTTTTGAGGAAATGTATGATGATGCCCGCAGCGGCGAAAGTACCCCATTAGACTCCTATCCAACCGGAAGCGCTTCTTCCTTCTGGTCCAGCGGCAGATTACCTTATATGGTTACGGTAGATGCCACCATCAATGGAATTACCGAACGTATTCAGCTAATCAACATCCATGCAAAATCTGGTGCTAACAGCAGCGACCTTACCCGCCGCCGCTTTGATGTACAGGCCCTGAAAGATACCCTGGATCAGTATTACGATGATGCAAACATTATCCTGCTGGGCGATTATAATGATGATGTAGATGAATCAATTGGTGGTGGAGCTTCTACCTACAGCCTCTTTGTAGAAGATGGAGATTTCGATGTGTTAACAGCTTCTTTAAGTGAGGCGGGTTTGCGTTCTTTTATCACACGAGACAATGTGATTGACCATATTACCATTAGCAACGAGCTGGAAGACAATTATCTGGAGGGTACCGAGACGTTGATCATTCCTTTCTCATACATAGAAAACTATGCCAACACTACCTCAGATCACCTGGCCGTATTAAGCCGCTTCGAGCTGTTTGAGCCACTGGTTGTAAACATATCTGGTGAGAACATTGTGTATTCCGGCTATGCCCCTGAAGAGTGCACTACCCTTACCGCTGCTGTAACAGGCGGCAAAGAAGCCTATACATATGAATGGAGCACCGGCGAAACCGGGCCAAGCATTCAGGCATGCCCCAGCAGCACCACCACCTACACCCTCACGGTACTTGATGCTGCCGGCCATAGTACAACCACATCTTTTAATGTTTGCGCCATAGACGTACGCTGCGAAGAAGATAAAATTCTGCTATGCTGGAAGCCTAATCCCAATAAGGAGCAATATGTACAGCTTTGCACAGCAGAGCATATGGTTGACTTCTTCATGAAACGTGGCGCAACCCTGGGAGCCTGTTTTGCAACAGAAGCTTGTGAGCAGGAAGAGGAGACACAAACAGCGGCTTCAAGAACAGCACAAAACAGGAAGGGCGATGTGCAGTACCTCAGCCTGAACAATGCTTTGTCGGTTACACCTAATCTGGTAAGTAATCAGGCAAAAGTAGATTTCGTAGTCCTGGAGGAGGGTCGCACCACCATTAAAGTCTATAATACGTCCGGTCAGGAAATGGCAACGCTCTACAATGGAGTTGATGCTTTCGGCACTGTAAAGGCAGCAGCATTTAATGTAGCAAACTTTAAAGCCGGCCTTTACCTGGTAAAAATGACAACTGCCAGCGGAGAAACTTTAACCACAAAAATTGTGGTAACCCGCTAGGCATAATTCTTTTTCCGCGCCTGAAAAAGAGGACATCCCTAAACGACGGGGTGCAGTAACATACTAAAAGCCTCCTGTTAAGAAAAGCATCAAAGCTTGTTCTAAAACAGGAGGCTTTTTGTTTGGCTTTTCAGACTGGTGATTTAATACCAATAGCATGCTTGATACGATATTGTAAATGCTGCTGCTATTGTTAAAAACGGGAAGGACTGGTTTTTAAAAGCAATATCCATTTTGAAGCTTGCCCGTATACTTAGGTAGAATAAAATATAAAATTATGGCAGATTCAAATAATAAAAGACCAGACGACCAAAATCACCAACCAGATAATGCCGGACTACAGCATAAGCTCACTGAAAAGCAAACCTCAGCAGATTTCGACAAGGGGGCATTAAGTGGCAAAACTAGCCATAGCGATGATGGCGGATCTCAACGGGCTAATGTAAGCACCAGCGGAGCCATTGACCGCCCAAGTGTAGGTGAAATTGGTACAGATAAGCAACAGCTTAAAAACCGTATCCTGAACGAGCAGGTGAAGGATCCTGAAGATAACAAATCACAAAAAAAATAAGCACCCCTATCCTACTTATAGATTCGGGGCAGAACAATCACCTTATCTCCTGTTTAAGGAAAAGTAGCAATGCTTCTCTTAAAACAGGAGATTTTTTTTATCTGGCTTAAAATACTCAGCCTTCTCTGGAAAATTTGTTGATTAAGCCGGCAGCATCGCTGTATGCTTGACCAACAACTTCATTCGATATCCAATAAAAAAGCCAACCCTTACCAGGGCTGGCCTTTTTAATATATTGCACTAAGTTAGCGCTCGTTAATTAATATATATCACGGTCGCGGCTATAGCCTCTGCTACCGGAAGATGCCCAGTTACGGTCCCGGTCATTATCGCGGTTTCCGAACTGACTATCACGATAGCTGCTGCGGCTGGTGTTCCGGTCACGGTTATAGCTATCGCTACCCCAGCCACGATTGGTATCGTCGCGGTCGTAGCGCTCATCCATATCGCGACGGCGTTCGGCCCTTTCATCGCCAAACCAGGAACGTACCTCGTCTCCCGCTTTATTGAAGAAACCACGGTCATTATCGCGATCTGAATCACGGTCATATCCGCTGGAGCCGTAGTGGGTGTTGCCATGGTTACGGTTGCGATCGTTGTCGCGACCATAGCTGCTGCCACCGCCACTATAATTAGTGCTGCCGCCAGCATTGCTGCCATATTCGCTACCATAGCTGCGGTAATCACTTATGCCATAGCTGCCGGAACCTGCACCACTGCTGGAGCCATAGCCGGTTGCGCCTAAATTGCTACCATAATTGCTGGAGGAGCCATAACCGCCAGAGCCCTGGCTACTGCCATACCTGCTGCCGGAGCCATAGCTGCCCGAACCCGTGCTGCTGCCATAATCACGATCACGACTGCCGAAGTTGCTCGAGGAGCTACCACTGCCAAAGGAGCGGTTGCGGCTGTTGTAATCACGGTCATAATCGCTGCTGCCAGAGCCGAAGCTACGGCCTCTGTCGTAACTACTGCTACCATAGCCGGAGCTGCCACTGCCAAAGGAGCGGTTGCGGCTGCTGTAGTCACGGTCATAATCGCTGCTGCCGCTGCTGCTACCAAAGTTTCTGCCACCATTATAGGCGCTGCCCATGCTGGAGTTGTGGTAGCCGTCTCCACGATTACTAGTGCTATAGTTACGGTCACGGTCGTTATCATCATCTCCGAACCATGAGCGAACTTTCTCGCCGGCTTTTTCTATAAAGCCCCGGTCATCGTCACGGTCTCGATCGTAGTTACGGTTATAGTTGCTGCTGGAACTGTAGCCGCGGTTACGGTCATAATCACGGTTATAGTTGCTATTTCTTTCGTCTTCATAATCTCTTTCGTATCGCATAACTTCTAATTTTAAGTTTAAAAAAATTGATCTTCCTATAAGTATATCAATTCGGATGATCCACCTGGTGCTGCAAGTCAATAGCTTTGCTTAGGTGGCTACCCTGCATATATATAAATCAGGCTGGGCATAAAATGTTATTTTTAATATTGGATAGATAGTATGCGTTCCTATTTACATAACATCCATACCCCTGAAAAATAGAAAAGGAACTGGCTCCTGCTGAGCCAGTCCACTTCTCAATTCAGTGTGCTATTAATTAATAACGATCCCGGTCGTAGCCACGATTGTGGCCACCCTGGTTGCGAGAGTCGCGATTTCTATCATCATCGTTTTCATCGCCGCCAAACCAGGAGCGTACACGATCAGTCGCTTTTTCTAGGAAACCACGATCTTCATCATGCTGGTCTCTGTTGCGGTCGCGGTCACCCGAATTGCGGTCCCAATCGCGGTTATATGAGGAACTGCCTTGGCTACCAGAGCCATATCCGCTGCCCATGCCACCGCCGTAGCTTCCTGAGCTGCCGGAACCAGAACGGTTCTGGCCATAGCCGCCGCCGAAGTTACCGCTGCCACCATAGCTACTGCCGCCGCTGTAATTGCCGGAGCGGGAACCATAGCTACTGCTGCCCATACCGCCACCATAGTTTTGCTCATAGTTGCGGTTAAAGGCACCGCCCTGACTGCCTTGGCTACCAGAGCTAGAGCCGTATCCACTGCCCATGCCACCACCATAGCTGCCCGAGCTTCCGGAGCCGCCATAACCGCCCTGAGAACGGTCGCTTCCATAAGAAGAAGAACCGCCGCGGGAACTCTGGCCACGGTTCCAGTCACTGTCGCGGCTGGAGCTACCACCATAAGAACCGCCCTGGCTGCCTGAGCCAGATCCGCTCATACCGCCGCCATAATAGCTGTTGAATCCGCCGTAGCTGCGATCCTGGCTACCTGAACCACGGCCATAATCGCTGCTGGAGGAACCACCATAACCGCCACCCTGGCTGCTGGAGCCATAATTGGAGCTGCCATAGTTGCCCTGGCCATAGCTGGACCTACCGTAATTCTGGTCACTATCGGTACCGCGGTACTGGTTGCCACCAAAGCTGGAATCTGACCTAAAACCGCCACCGGAGCTTCTGTCGCGGTCATAGTCTCTATAGCCACCCTGTCCGGAAGAACCGTAGTTAGAGCTGCCATAGTTGCCCTGGCCGTAGCTGGACCTACCATAATTTTCGTCGCTGTCGGTTCCGCGGTATTGGGAGCCTCCGTAGCCAGAGCCTGAGCCCATGCTGCCGGAGTTTCCATAGCTGCCGGCACCACCACTAAAGCTGCTGGAGCCACCAAAATCTCGGTTTCTATCGCTGCCATAGCTACCGGTGTCATATCCTGAACCTGAGCTGTAACCGCGATAACCCTGGCTACTATCCCGATCGGAATCGCCAGAGTATCTATTTTGATTATCTTTGTCTTGTCTCATATAATCAGAATTCTGGTTAGAGTACTGATTTTGAGATGATCCCGAGCTGCCATACTGGCCATAACCAGAACTTTGTCCATAGCCCCCATACATACCCTGGCCGCCTTGGCTGCCCTGGCCATAAGAGCCACCCCAGCCCTGGCTTCCGCCCTGGCTGCCTTGCTGCTGGCCCCATCCGGAACCGCCGCTCTGGTTCCAGTCAGATGACTGGCCATAATTATTGCCACCCTGGCTGCCCTGGTTTCCTGAGCCACCGCTCTGGCCCCAGCTGCCCTGGCTGCTGCTGTTTCTGTCTCCCTGCAAGCCGTGGCGTTTTTGAGAATCAGCGCTTTGATCCCACTGGCTGCTGCCCGACTGGCCCTGGCTTCCCTGGCCGTAGCTGCCAGAACCGAAATTTGATCCTGAGCCTCCTTGGCCACTGAACTGGCTGCCTGAGCTTCCAAATCCAAAGCCGCTGCTGCTGCCCTGGTTTTGGCTACCCTGGTCATAGCCACGGTCAGAGCCCCAGCTTCCGCTTTGGCCATAGCCGCGATCTGCGCCTGAGCTTCCGCCTAGACCATAGCTGCTGCTTTGTCCACTCTGTCCACCCTGGTTTTGGCTGCCAGACTGACTGCCATAACCCTGGTTCTGGCTGGACTGGCTTCCGCCTGAGGAAGAATATGGGCTTTGCCCGCTGCTGGACCCTTCACGAACTTCTGAGTCTTTGTTGCTGCCAGCAGAAGCGCCTGAGCTTTTGTCAGCGCTACTACCACTGCTGCTTCCGCCTGTGCTGGAAGAAGAGCCGGAAATGCTTCCGGCACTACCGCCAAAGCTGGTAGAGCCAGAACCTGTGGTGGAAGATCCACTGCCTGAAGCAGAGGAACCCTGTCCGGAGCTGCTGCCGGATTTCCAGTCTGAGCTGCCAGATGTGGAAGAACCTGCATCGGTGCTACCGCTTGCAGTAGACGATTTAGAGGTACCTCCTGTTTTATTTTGGTCGGAGCTACCGCCAGCGTTGCTTCCACTGGAAGAGTTAGAAAAGTCAGAAGATGACTGACCGCTCATTTCTCCGGATTTATTGCTGTCGGTGTTCGAAGTGTTGTCCGACTTTTTGTTCTGATCCTTATCGGATTGCGATTCATTTTTGTCTTTAGTAGCCATAAAAATTTTGTTTTCTTTTAAAAAATTATTTTCCAAATATGCTTCAAACCTACAGGCCCTGTACCGCATCATTCATAAGAAGAAATTCCAATAGCGATGCTAGTACAGATGCAGGCTTAGTACATATATCTTCTCCCGGGCTAACCACTGGCGCCCGTCTGGTTTACATATACATTGCTTAGCTTACTGTCTTAGAGACAGTCATCAATTATGCAGCCTTTTGCCTGAAAGAAAGGGTATCAATCCTTTCTGAAAGCGCAGGGAAGGTTGCACTGCAGTCAAAATGCTGATGCTGGAGGCTGAGTGGGTACAACGGCACCTTTTGCGGACTCTTATGCAGCGGCTTCGCTGTCTGTTGTTGGCTAAGCCTGTGGTGCAACAATGTTCTGGTCCGAAAGCTGTACAGTGTTTGCTTTAGCGTGTGCGCACCCATGCCTGTTCTATGCTTGGGCAACGTACCTCCAGGACTGAGGAAGAAGAGAAAAGAGGGTGGAGATAGAGGTGTTTTTGTTCTTTGATTTTTGAAATAAGCTAATGGCAGATGTTTTTGCTTATTTGCTGTGGGCAAGTATGGTTTTAAATTTAAGGTGGTATTATATAAAATTATAGATCGGTAGATGATGGCTTTGATTGATGGCTGAAATAACAAAGGTTCACGATCATCACTGGCATTCCATGAAAAATCTATGCTGCGAACAGTGTGTATCCTGTTTGTCTTGGCTGAGACAATACCCAGGGACACAGGGACTGAAATTAGCTTCCGGTCTTCATCAAACCAGGAATAATGCCTGTGTGATACAATCTTGTTCTTGTTCATGAATGCTCCTCTATAAAGTCCTGCTCTGCCATTTCAATCGTTTGAAAAGCAGGCAATCGCCTGCCCTCGCTTTTGGAGGTACCTTTATAACAGGATCAATCCAGCATGGTTTTAAAAAGCCATATTAATTTTATTATACTCAACCTAACACCAAATCAAGATCCCTTTTTATAATCACGGTAAAATAGAAAAAACGTTTTCTTCTAAACATTATGGCTTACATCCTTTTAATTAGGAATAACCCTCTTGCTTATGCATACTATCAGTGATTCTGGAAAAGGCCGTTACCATGGACATGAACCTCATCCTTTTATAAAAAGGGTTGTAGATAACCTGCCTGTTGGCCGCCTGCTGTTAACGGGCGAAACCGCTGGCCACCATGCTGCCTATGCTGCAGACGCTGGCTGGGAAGTGCATGCAGTTGGTTTTAAGCCTCAAGATCAGCATGAAACTTTACGGTTGGCCGAAGAAAAAGGTCTTGAGCTTACCATTAGTCTCTACGAACCCGGCACCAGCTTTTGCAAGGATCTTGCCTTTGATGCCGCCATTCTGCTCTTTGTTCATTTACCATCAGCCGTGCGGCAGTCTTTTCATCAGGATGTAGTGAGCTGCCTAAAGCCAGATGGGGGTAATCTTTACCTGCTGGCCTATAGTGAAAACCAACCGGCCGGAACCCGCGCCAAATTACCTGAAGTCCGTTATAGAGAAGCCGATCTGGTCGAGGACTTTAAGGGGCTGCAAATAGACCTGCTGCAGGAGGAAGAAGAAAAGTTACCTGACTCTAATGAAAAAGTTAGCCTGATTCACCTCACGGGCGTGCGCAATAGCGAACCTCACAGCCGGGATTCTATAAGTTTTTCTCTGTAGTGCTGCCTGCCTAATGATTGTAAATACAACTGATAACGGCTGGGAAATCGTTTTTCAGCGTGCCCATGAACTGCTGGCGGTGCAAATAGGCTGGCACTGGCGCCCAGACCAGCACCCCCTGCGCTGGCTTGAAACCTTAACAGCACTTGGCGACCACGACAATCAGCAGGACAAATGGCAGGGCAAAGCACACCTGACAAAAGCTGGTGCTCCCCTGGACTTTAGCCAAAAAGTGTTCTCGCTGCAGCAGGCTCAAAATGTGGTACAGGTAGCCCGGTACAAGAGTCGTTATGTTGCCTTGCTTATCAGCATGCATGTGAGCTATCTGTATGAGAACATGCGGGGAGAAAACAAGGAGCTTGACCAGCTGCTGGACGAGCAGCAAAAAAACCAGCAGCAGTGGCGAAAATCTCTAAAATTAAACAAGCAGGAAGCAGAAGCTGCCTATCGGCTCCTGCATTGGTGCGACCGCTGCTCCCTTATCCTCTGTCGCCGCCAGTTACCCGAAGATGAACGACGGCTGGAGGTTTTCCAGGGTCCGGATACGCAGGTATACCATATCTGGCAACGCGGCAGGGATAACAGCCTGGCAGTAGAACCCTGGCCCTTTGAGCAAAAAGAGTTTGAAGTATGGGCAGAATACCGCATCCTGAAGCAGTTAAGTTTTAAGGATGATCATGAACTGGCCCGTGCACTGCATGCGGCCAGGGTAGAAGAACAGCGTTGGGTCTTTAAAAAATAAACCCTTAGCCCATAGAGGATAAGCATGTTACAGTTCTTTTTCTTCCAGCTAATTAGATGAACATAAAAAACCCGGCACCTAAAAAATGCCGGGTTTTTGAATTAGTATATTAAGCATAATCATCTCACAATATCATGATCGGGATCTGCAGTAGTTACCACGTGGTGTTCATGGGGCTTGCCGAGCATGCCACCAGCACCACCCACTACAGCACCTAAGAATAAGGCAACAAAGCTCCAGATGGCTGCTTTAGATGCAGATTCTGCTACCTTCTGGCCTTTTTCTTCTGCTTCTACACTGGCTTTCTCTTTAAACTGCTGCCATCCCTGCTTAGCTTCCTGATGCTTGCGAACAATTACATCAGCTATGTTATTTGCTTCCTGACGGCTCAGATTGGTACGTTCTACTACAACATTTACGACATCTTCACGATCTATGTTCTCGGCTATCTGTCCGCCTTTGAACAAAACATCCTGAATAATGCCATTAATATCTTCGTCAGATACGTAGGTATCGTTGCGCATTGTCTGGCGGGCATCCTGTCCTACATCCCGCGCTGTACGCTGAATAGAATCGGGCTGCAGTGCCGGGTCGCCGGTCTCCCGCAATACCTGGCGTACTTCACGCTGTACTTCTCCGAAAGATATAGAAGCGTTTTGGTTACCCTCCTGATCCTGGCCATTACCTACAACAGCGCCAATGCCCGAGGCAGCACCGGACAATGTTTTGGAAAGAACACTTCCCACGCCACTGATGATATTACCTACTGCTGTAGTTAAAATCCAGAACGATACTAAGGTATATAAGCTCCAGGTAAGAATGCCATGCAGTGTACTTGTATTGCGCAAGGGAACACCCGCCAGCTTACCAGCTACATATCCGCCTGCAAAAATGGCAATAAGATTACTAATTACCCACCAGATAATTGCTCCTGTGCCCAGACCAGAAAATGGATTAGCCTCTTCAGCAGGATTTACAGTGGCCAGGCCTATGCCTAATCCCAACAGGTTAAGCAATAACATCAAAACAATGGCAAGCAGTGTGCCGGCAAAAATTGCTCCCCAGGAAATTCTTTTAAAAACAGACATGCCTCTGTTGGCATAATCAGCACCTGCCGCATAATATGCAGGGTCATTAACATTGTACGGTCTACGTGAATCCATATTAAAAAATTTTAAGTGCAAAAAATGTATTCCGCATTCTTGTACGAAAGCCTGATGGCTGGGTTCGAAAATTTTTAGCTAATCTGCTGACGCTTAGTGAAAAAACGGGGACAAGATGGAGTAAAAATTTAAAGTTTTAGTTTAAATAACTAATTTCACAAAAACATTAAACAGAATTTACTACGCTATTCTGACAGGTCGATGAAGGCTTCCCGAAAGTCGGCCCAGAAAGCATCGAACCCCAGCAGGTATTTTTCGAAAAAGGGAAAGATCTGGTGCCAGTCATCTTCTTTAAACAGGCTTACACCCCCCTGCTGCTGATATATACGGCCAATAGTCCTGCCATTCTCCAGGGTAAAAGCTTCCTGCCAGAGAAGAGGGCCTGTATGCCCCTCCAGTGCTTTTTTAAATTCCTTAAACTGATCAAAAAATAGTTGGCGAACGCCTTCATCGGGATGTTGCAGGTCTATGGAAACAAGGGCTTCTTTGCCTGTAGCCTCTACCCTGAAGAATATATTTTTAACGCCAGTGCGGTAGTTAAGCCATTGGCGGGCGCCTTCTGCCTGTGGCTGGTGCCGGCGCATATAAGTGCCGAAGAGGGTATAAAATCGTTCGTTCCAGGCTTTGGCTTCGTCTCGGGAAAACATGCTCAATTAAGCGGTCTTGTTGCGATTGTGTTTAGATGAGTACCCAATGCACTAAAAGACTACAACGGGTTAAGCTCATCCTGCGCTAGTTTCCTGGTTTCAGTCACTTTTTCTTTAACCTTTTCTAATACTACCTCGGCAATCATGCAGCGGGCGCTGCCGCCACCAATCGCCTCAATGGTGGAAAGTGGTGAATATATAATGCTTGATTTTTCTTCGATTTGCTGCTTTTGCATGTAAGTAAGTGCCTGACAGGCTGCTTCACTCATAACAATAAAACTTTCGCCCCGGCTGTTTACCACTTCCAGCATATTTCCACAAAAGCGGTTGAGCTGCTCCCGGCTGATGCTAATCAATCGGTGCCCGGTTTGTTGCAGCCTCTGCCGCACATTTTCACGTTCCAGTTCATTGGTGATACATTCCAGACAAACGCCAGCAAGCTCCCGCCCAACCCACATCACTACATTTGTATGATAAATAGGCTGGCCGGCTGCATCTACTGCATTAAAAGGCACCAGCTCATAACCTGTTTGTGCAGCCCAATACAGCAACACGTCTGTATCTGTGCGTGGACTCAGGCATACATAGGCCAGTTTGTTTGCCCGATCAAGCACCAGGCTACCTGTTCCTTCCAGGAACTGCCCTGTTTGTTCAAAATGGCTTAGATCTAAAATGTCATGAACCTTATACTGCTCCCGAATAATTTGTAGTAATTCAGGGGCACGTTCCAACCGCCTGTTTGCAGAGAGCATCGGGTAGAGTATCAGCCTGCCATCGTCATGAGTGCTGAACCAGTTGTTGGGGAAAACAGCACAGGTTTTTCTTGGCTCCGGGCTATCATCCAATACCAGCACTTCTACATCGGCAGCTCTTAGGGCCGCAACCAACCCATCGAATTCCTCCCGGGCCTTATCCTGTACCTGTGCCAGCTGACGTGGTTCCGGAAAATGCTGATAACTATTTGAGGCTGCCGTCTCAATATTATAGCCAAAGCAGGCTGGCCGGATCATGAGGTAGGATGGCATGTTTATTAATAAAAATGTTGCTGTATAAAGGTTAAAAATGCTGTTGATCTCAATAAGCAGGCGCAGCTACTCATCTTTTTCATACTATATAATGTAGTTGTAAGCTGCCAAAATTGCTACTAAACAGAAAAATACTTTTTGCTGCCATTGCCATTTAAGCACCTCAGCATACATATGTTTAACATTTGTAACATCATTAATCCTTTTAATACCACAAGCATTTTTCAAATAGCTAAACAGATGACATACTTATACTTAGTCATTATTTGCTTCATAGATAACTCCCATAATATGGGTAATATAATTCATTCATTATCTTGTAAAAAATATTTCAGCGAGGGTTACCTGTAGCTACGCTGCTGTCCTTGCAGGGTTAATTAATAAATGGATCAAAAATAATTTAATATTCCTTTTACGAGCACAAGAAACAGTTAATGGGTAACCGATGTAACACAGTAATACCAAAGTTACCATTCTCACTGTTATCTTTTGAATTTTGATTCCATATAAATAAAATTATCAACCATAGGCTAACATGAATTGAGTAGCTCAGCAAGCGCTTGAGATCTATACCCTTAATCTGAAGCGATCTGGAAGCATCGGGTAATAAGCGTATATTCCTATAGGTAGCGAATCCATCTTTTCTGAAATGGGGAATTTGCTTCGAAAAAGGTGCGGATGTAGATTAGGGTACTGTGGAGGAAATTTATTCAAGATATCGACCCTACCTCTTTTCGGTTGCTTATAATATCCTGGGAGAAATTCAGGAAGCAGAAGACCTTGTGCAGGATGCTTTTATGCATGTGTTACAGCAAGGCACTAGTAACATTAATAATATAAAATCCTACTTAACGCGGGTTATTGCCAATAAAGCAATTGACCGCCTGCACATCCTAAAAAAGCAACGAGAGCAGTACCCAGGCACCTGGCTTCCAGAGCCTCTGATAACTGAGCCGGAAAGCTTGCCGCAAGAGGGCATTCTACAATACGAAGTGCTGCACGCGTTACAGCAGTTGAACCCGGTAGAGCGTGCGGTATTTGTGCTTCGGTCGGCTTTTACTTATCCCTATAAGGAACTCTCCCTCATGTGTAATACCACAGAGACCAACTGCCGCCAGCTGGTGCGGCGTGCCAGGCAAAAGATCTCGGTACAAGTGAAAACTACCCCCCCGCCTGCTGCAGATCAAAAGCCATTTCAGCAGTTCATTGATATATTTCTACAATCTTGCGTGGCGGGAGATCCGAAAAAGCTGGCCGATTATCTGAAAAAAGATATTGCCCTGTATTCCGATGGTGGAGGAAAAGCCCAGGCAGCTGTAAATGTACTATGGGGTAAAGAAGTGGTAAGCAAGTTCCTGACAGGCATTACTAAGAAAAAACTCCAGCATCCGCTAAGCCTACAATATGTGCAGGTAAATGGCAGGCCGGCCGTTGTGCTCTTCCTGAATGGTCTAATAGACAGTGTAGTATATCTCAATAACGACGACAAGCTTCTATCGCAAATCTTCATCATCCGCAACCCGGATAAAATTATTTTCAAATAAGCTGTCACAAATAATGGGGAAGGCAGACATAAGGAAAAACGCTATGTCTGAAAGATTAACACCCATCGAAAATCCGAAACAGCCTCTTATGAAGCTGGCCTACTGGATGTGCAAGAGAATGTTTGGCAAAGTGATCAGCCCTATGAAAAAAGTTTATGTTCGTATGCCTTTTAGCTTTCTTAACTGGTCCAGAAAAATCAATACGCTGGAAAAGCAATTGGCGCTACCACAGGATCTGGTGCTGCTCATCAAAATTCATGTTGCCCAGCTAAACAGCTGTCATTTCTGCATCGATATTGGCAAAGCCAAGTCCATTGGAAAATTTGAGCGGCAGGAGCGATTTTTTAAGGTAGCTGAATTTGAAGTCTCTGAACTATTCAGTGAAAGAGAACGCCTGGCCCTGCGCTTTGCTACTGAGCTAACTGTTAGAAAACGGGTAAGTACAGAAACCTATGCCCTCTGCCAGCAGGTTTTTTCAGAGGAAGAACTAATCGGTATTGCCTGGACGGTTGCAGTAGAACATTATTATAATATTGTAAACGTAGCCTTTGAAATAGAATCCGATGGCTTGTGTGTTCTTCCGGAAAACTTTAGCGCTTCCAAGTCACTAGCCAGCCAAATGCATTAAGCAATTTTTTAAGCAATCCGGCATAACTTAATCTGTGCAGTAAGTAGATCAATTCAGGTTGATTCATGAACAAGGCCTGGCCTAAGCGTGCTTGATTGCATTGAAATAAAAAAGGAGCACATATGGCTCCTTTTTTTATTATGGTTCTAGTATTTTGAATTCCTCCATCAGCTCAACCGGCCCTTATAGCTCTCATACCCAAAGCTTTTGACCAGCTTAAAGGTATTGTCTTCCTTCCAGATACCAATGCTTGGCAGCTGCACACCATTGAAGTTGGTGGTTTTTACCATGGTATAGTGAATCATATCGTTGAAGATAAGCGCATCACCAATCCGGGGTTCCTTATCAAACTGGTAGTCGCCTACGAAATCGCCGGCAAGGCAGGTGCCACCGCCTACGCGCCAGGGAGCTACTTCATTATTGGTACGTCCTGATTGTGGCGCATCGCCAGCTCCCAGGATCTTGGGCTTGTAGGGCATTTCAATACAGTCGGGCATGTGGGCACTTACGGAAGCATCCATGACAATCACATTGATGCCCTGGGAATCCATAATGTCCAGTACTTTGGCCCGCAGATAGCCAGTTTGCCATCCTACGGCTTCGCCAGGTTCCAGAATCACATGCACATCATATTTCTCACGGATATACTTGATAAGCGCAATCAGGCGGTCAATGTCATAATCGGCACGGGTGATGTGGTGGCCACCGCCCAGGTTGAGCCATTTGGCCTGGTGCAGCAGCGGTCCAAAGCGATCTTCTACCGCTTTAAAGGTACGCTCCAGGGCATCGGCATTGTTCTCGCAAAGTGTATGGAAGTGTACACCCTCCATCCCTTCGGGCAGTACATCACCTATGTGATTTGCCGTAGTTCCCAGGCGTGAACCCGGAATACAGGGGTTGTACAGGTCAACTTCTACCTCGGAGTACTGAGGGTTAACCCGAATGCCACAGCTAATGCCTGCCGCCAGCGCCCGCTCTTTGTATTGCTTCCACTGGTTTGGGCTGTTAAAGACAATGTGGCTGCAGATCTGCTCCAGCTCTGGCCAATCTTCTTCGCGGTAGGCCGGGGCCGTTAGGTGAGCTTTTACACCCATCTCTTCCCAGATCAGCTTGGCCTCGTGCAGCGAAGAGGCCGTACCGCCAGGGAGGTATTCCCGCACCAGCGGAAAAGAACTCCACATAGCAAAGCCTTTCAGGGCACAGATAATCTCACAACCCGCCTCGTCCATTACATGCCGTAGCACCTGCAGGTTATAGCGCAGGAGGCGCTCCTCCAGCACAAAGCAGGGAGAAGGAACCTGACTAAAATCAACCTGAGGAGCTTTATCTATTGGAAATTTTTCGCTGGTGATCATCGTGGATATTTGGATATTGGATTTTGGACAATAGACTAAGGACGATGGACAATAGGCGATAGACTTGATAGTAAACCTCCGGCAGATTTAGACAGAAGTCTTACTCTTTTCTGAAGCGCTTTATCAAGGCATAGATCATTTTTTGCAACTGGGTCAGTTTAGGCAGAATAGGATCTACTTTATCGTCTATGCCCACGAAAAGCCTTTTTGCCAGTAGAAGCTGGGTTTCCAGTTCGTAGGAAGAGCCAAGTGCCATATTCAAGAAATGTGCAAAATTCTTATCAGTACCCCGGCCTGATCCTTCAGCGATGTTTGAGGGAACAGACACTACACACCTCCGAATCTGAGAAGCTAATTCATATCGTTCTTCCCGAGGTAAATATACGAGAACCTTGTATACCTCCTCAGCAACCTGCATGGCTAGTTCCCATACCTGTAATTCCCGAAAGTTATGCATTGCTCACCCGTATCCTCTACCGTCTTATTCTATTGTCTATAGTCCAAAGTCCAATGTCTATTAATCAATTAGGATATTCATGCGGCAGCGCCACCCCTTCCTGCTCATGCCAGGGCAGGCCGTGCTTGTTCATCATGTCCATGAACGGATCCGGATCCAGCTGCTCTACGTTGTAGACGCCGGGCTTCATCCAGATGCCTTTCATCATAAGG
>JASLAE010000508.1 GCA_030147305.1 Cesiribacter sp. | reverse complement strand
TGGAAGAGCTCCCTATTCTAAATCCCAATCACCTGAGCAATGCAGGTACCCGCCGCGACCGTGCTTCAGCCAGCGGCGGCGGGGTCAACATGCTTAGTGGCCAGCTGATGGCAAATTCATCTTTTCACACCGGCGCGCTTCCCTCCCGCTTTGGCAATGCCATCAGTGGTGTATTTGATATTCAGCTACGACCTGGCAACCTGCAGGAGCGTGAGCATACCTTTCAAGCCAGTTTATTGGGCATTGATCTGGCCACGGAAGGACCCATACGCAAAGGAAGCAGTTCTTATCTGGTGAATTATCGCTACTCTACCGTTGGTTTGCTCAGCCAGCTGGGTGTAGATTTCGGCGGGGAACAAATACAGTTTCAGGATCTTTCCGCACATTTAACCTTCGACGATACCGGTCTGGGACAAATCAATATATTCCTGCTGGGGGGGGTTAACAGCAATCGCAGGAGCCCTTTAGCCGACGAAGCAGACTGGGAGCAAGACAGGGACAGGCAGAAAATAGACTTTACCGGCAGCATGGGTGCTGCTGGCATTACACAGTCGGCATCGCTGAGCCGTAAAACCCGCTGGCGAAATGGCCTGGCTTTTAGTGCCATGGATAATGAAAGAACAGAAGAGTGGTTTGGGCCAAACCAATCCATCGATAATAATCCCTACGACAGTCATGAAGCGCAGCAACTTAGTGCTTTTAGCCGGCTGCAACATGCATTCAGCAGCCGCCTGAATACCGAAATTGGGCTGCAGTTGATCAGTCACTGGGGTGATGTGCAAATGACGGCGGCACTACCTGAACTGGAGGGCATCAACAACTCCCTGCAATATACCCTAACCCAACCTTACCTGCAGGCCGAGTACGCCCTCTTAAAAAATGTGCAGCTTGAGGCCGGCCTCAGGGTCAGTTTCCTGAGCTGGAGAAACCATGTACAGCTGGAGCCCTACGGGCAGTTGAGCTGGCAGCCAACACCAGAGCAAAACTGGCAGCTTAGCTACAGCCACCTTAGCCAAACCTACACAGATCATTTGCTTGCCAGAGAGCAGGAACTCCCCACAGCCTATAGTGGTCTTATGGATAGCCAATACCTGGGGCTGGGCTGGGGTTACACCATAAACCAGCAAACAACGCTGTCGGCAGAAGTATACTATCAGCACCTGAACAACCTTCCTGCCAATGGAGAAGACCTTTGGTGGAACCAGTTAAATGAAACCTTCTTACCAGCCAGTGGCACCGGAACTGCTGAAACCTACGGACTGGACCTGCACCTGATGCGCACTTTTCAGAAAGGATGGTATTATCAGGGGAGTACATCGCTTTTTGATGCAAGCTTCAAAAATGCGGCAGGAAAAAGGTATGACTCACCTTTTAACAGTCAATGGGCCATAAGCTTAACGGGCGGTAAAGAGTGGACCAAAGAAAAAGCAACCGGAGAGCGTAGCTGGGGTTTGCACATGCGGCTACACGGCCGGGGCGGATATCGATATACACCAGTAGACGTAGCAGCAAGCAGGGCACTACAAATTGATACGGAAGATACTGATCAGCTCTACAGCATGCAATTTCCAGCCTATTACACAGCAGATGTACGCCTGAGCCATACAAGGCAAAAACAAGGGTATACACGCATTTGGTCACTGGATATTCAGAACATCACCAACAGACGGAACCCGGGCTGGTATTATTATGACTTTCTGCAGCAGGCAGAATCAAGCCTGGCGCAGCTGGGCATTATACCCGTGCTCGCCTACCGGATTCAGTTTTAGTACTGACAGATGCTTTATGTGTATCTAAATTGCCCGACTTCTGGCTCCGGTCCCTGTGCAGATGACTGCGCCAGCCAAAATATAAGGCAACGGATAAAACAAGCGCAATAATCAGCAAACCGAAAGACTCGCGTCCTTCTTCCATATTCTGTGTTTTCATGGATAGATCTTGCTGTTGCCATTCCTGCTGTATCCATTCGCTTGCGGAGCTTGGATAAAGGTAAACAAAGCCTGCCAGGCATAGCGCTATACAAACTGAAAGCGGCGGCCTGGAAAAGCTACCCGCGGCAGCAAATGCTGACAATACTGCTGCGCCACCGTAGATAGGAATCCAAAGCCAGGGATCGGGGTCGTTCCACTGCCAGTAAGCGAACAGAATGAACAGCAGGCACCAAACGCCAAAAAAAATGCGTCTAAACATGTTCATAGCCAAAGAATTTTACTATTTGAATAGCGGAGCGAGTAAACTCCTGTTAAACTGCTTTGCTAAAAGTATTTACTTAAATGTAATCAGGAAAATTTAAAATCCAGAAATTGCTTTTGCAGGACAAAATAGAAAAAACAAGCTATTAATATTTTAACGGAACAGCAATTAAAAAGGGCTGGCAGTTACCTTGTAAAGATACTGCCAGCCCTTATTAGCAAGTATATGTTGTACCTAAACGTAAGTCTTCAGCAGGCTTGTCGCATCGGCTACTCTTATTTTTGCAAGTGCTTTTTCTTTAATCTGGCGAACCCGTTCACGGGTAAGTCCCAGCTCTTCAGCGATATCTTCCATAGACATGCT
>JASLAE010000502.1 GCA_030147305.1 Cesiribacter sp. | reverse complement strand
GTATTGCGGCCGAAGCTATTGCGCTGGGTGCTACCCCGGGCATGCAGGTGGTGGTAGCCCGTAAAGGATCAATTATTTACCAGAAAAACTTTGGCCACCTGGCTTATGACAGCCTGCAGCCTGTAACCAATGAAACGGTTTATGACATTGCCTCTGTTACCAAAGTATTGGCTACCCTGCAGGCCATGATGTTCCTGGAAGAAAGAAGCCTGATTGATCTTGATAAACCAATTGTCACCTACCTGGAAGATCTCAAAGGTACCAACAAAGCTAATCTTACCTTAAGGGAAATTCTGGCCCACCAGGCAGGATTGGTACCCTATATCCCCTTCTGGAAAAATACCCTCGTTAATACCCAGCTCAACAGTGCTTATTATAGTGCCACACCCATGGGTGATTTTACCATTCCGGTGGCTGGCAACATTTTCACCTCCAGGAGCATGCAGGATTCTATCTGGCACTGGATTAAGCAATCTGAACTGCTGCCCAAGCCCAAAGGAAAGAAAAACTGGGAGTACAAGTACAGCGATATGGGCTATTATATTATGCAGCGCATAGCCGAAAAAGTGCTGAACCAGCCTATGGCCGAGTTTCTGGCCCAGAATTTCTATGAACCCTTAGGCCTGGAGACCACTACCTACCTGCCGCTTTCTAAGTATTCATTAAGTATCATAGCGCCAACAGAGCAGGATAATTACTTCCGCAACAGCCTGGTCTATGGCATGGTGCACGACCAGGGCGCCGCCATGATGGGCGGTATTGCAGGTCACGCTGGTCTGTTTAGCAATGCCACGGATTTAGCAGTGTTGATGCAAATGAATCTGCAAGATGGTTTTTACGGCGGAAAGCGTTATTTTGCACCGGGTACGGTGGCTAAATTTGCTAAAACACAATTTAAAGATAACCGCCGGGCCCTTGGTTGGGATAAACCTGAAATGACAAGCCCCCACGGGCCTACTTCAAATCTGGCCTCCCCCAGCACTTTTGGCCATACAGGTTTCACAGGCACAGCTGTCTGGGCAGACCCGGAGTTTGATCTGGTATATATATTTTTATCAAACCGGGTGCATCCCGATGCCAACAATACCAAACTAATCCGTTTTGGTACGCGTACGCGCATCATGGATGAAATTTATAAGGCCATCCAGAGTTTCGACAAATACAATCAGACCCCGTGAGGCATGAAAATCGGCATTGTTTGTTATCCTACTTTTGGTGGAAGTGGTGTAGTAGCCACCGAACTTGGTAAAGGACTGGCAAAAAAAGGACATCAGATACACTTCATCACCTACTCCCAACCGACCAGACTGGATTTTTTCAGCGAGAACCTATACTACCACGAAGTAAACATGGAGCCTTATCCGCTCTTTGCCTACCCGCCCTACGAGCTGGCCCTGGCCAGTAAAATGGTAGATGTGGTCCGCTACGAAAAACTAGACCTGCTGCACGTACACTATGCCATACCGCATGCATCTGCCGCCTACATGGCCAAGCAGATCCTGAAGAGCCAGGGCATTCATGTGCCGGTAGTGACCACCCTGCACGGCACCGACATTACACTGGTAGGTAAAAACGCCTCATATGCGCCGGTCGTTACCTTTAGCATCAATGAATCAGATGGCATAACGGCTGTTTCCGAATCGCTTCGCCAGGACACCTACAAGCACTTCGACATCCGCAAAGAAATAGCGGTTATCCATAACTTTGTTGATCTGGAACGCTTTAAAAAGCAGTCTAAAGAGCACTTCAAAAAAGCCATCAGCCCCGGAGGCGAAAAGCTGATTGTGCATACTTCTAACTTTAGAAAAGTAAAGCGGGTGGATGATGTGATCCGTATTTTCCACCAGATCCGTGAGAACCAGCCTGCCCGGCTTTTGCTGGTTGGTGACGGTCCTGAGCGGCCTAAGATGGAAAAGCTTTGCCGGGAACTTAAGATCTGTGATGATGTTCGTTTTCTGGGTAAGCTGGATGCGGTAGAAGAAGTATTAAGTGTATCTGACTTATTTCTGATGCCATCGGAAAAGGAAAGCTTTGGTTTGGCAGCCCTGGAAGCCATGGCCTGTGAGGTGCCGGTAATTAGCTCTAATGCTGGCGGCTTACCCGAGCTGGTAATAGATGGCCAGTGCGGTTTTGTTTGCCCGGTGGGCGACACGCAGCAAATGACTGAAAAAGCGCTTTATATATTAAGGGAAGAAAACCTGCCCCGCTTTAAAGAAAATGCCCTTTCTCGTGCCAGAGAATTTGATATCAGCAATATTCTGCCACAATATGAACGGGTGTATGAGCAGGTGCTGGCCCTTAGAGATTTGTCTGCTCTAGCTGCGCCGGAATAGGTGTACCTGCCCGATCTCTGCTTAAAAATAAAGAATCAGCACTGCAGGATTATAATGCAAACTGCTGCTATTCCCCTGGAAAAGTAGTTGTTTCATTTAAAAGAACATTTTAAGGCCTTCTTGACTTTAAAGCTTAGCACACCAGCTGCTAAGCTTTTTTATTTTTACATTCAGGCAATCTTATTAGTGCAAAACAATTCATGAAAACCATCAGCATATTGGGTTGCGGCTGGCTGGGCGCCCCCCTCGCCTTCCGCCTGCTACAAGAGAAATACAATGTAAAAGGCAGCACCACGCGCACAGAAAAACTTCCCTCACTACGAGATATTGGGGTAAAACCTTATCTGATCAGGCTCGATCCACAGCTGAGCGGACAGCATGCAGCAGAGTTTTTTAGGGCAGATGTACTCATCATCGACATTCCGCCACTGGTGCAAAAGCATGGGGCGCAGCACCATCCGCAGCAAATAGAAGCAGTGCTGGAAGCTGTTAGCGAACATGAGCAGCTAAAGGTGATCTACATCAGTTCTACCAGCGTATATCCAGCAGCCGGCAATGATCTGCGTGAGGAACAAGCAGATCCCGAGGCCCCCGGCGCTAATATAACCCTGCTGAAAGCAGAAGCATTGCTGAAATCAGCCCTGGGTGATAGAGTTACTATTTTGCGCAGTGGCGGCCTGATGGGCTACGACCGTATTTCCGGCAAATGGAGCAGAGGTACCGAAGTGGCAGACACACCCGTAAACTACCTGCACCGCGACGATGCTGTTGAAATTATTCTTCAGCTGATCAAACAAGAAAAGTGGGGAAAGACTTATAATGCAGTATCACCACATCACCCAAGCAGGTCAAGCATTTATCAGAAAAATGCAGAAACCTTTGGCTGGCAACCAGCAGCAGTAGCAGCAACAACGCAACATAAAACCATTAGCCCCGCAAAGCTGCAGCAGGAGCTGGGCTATAGTTTTATATTTCCGGACCCACTGGACTTTACCTACACTACCCCTGTTGGGCAGCAGAAAAGTTCGGATTAAGCCAGGAGCAAAGAATAGAAGAACCGGGGCATTTTTTTGCCGCAAAAACGTTATACTATAACAGAATCTGCAGAAATCACGCCGCAATATGATAGGCTACCGCTTTACCGACTATATACCCGAAAACGATCCGGAATCATCTACCTTCGACAACCTGCTGAAGGTGCTGATGCAGCTATTGCTTATTACAGCCGGCGATGTGGCCGAAGCCCTGCGCTGGCTTAATAACCTGGATCAGAAATACGGCCTTACCACAGACCAGTATGGTATGGGCGATTTTATCGAAGACCTGAAGACCAAAGGCTTTATTACCGATGAAAACCCGGAGGGAAAGTTTGAGGTAACAGCCAAAACAGAGCAGAATATCCGTCGCAGTGCACTGGAGGAGATCTTTGGTAAGCTGAAAAAAGGCCCTAAGGGAAATCACCATACCTTCTACAGCGGTGCCGGCGAAGAGCCCCGCACCGAAAAGCGGGAGTACCAGTTTGGGGATACGCCTGAGCAGATAGCCATTACCGATTCACTGCGCAATGCCCAGATTAACCATGGCCTGGAGGGTCCCCTCCTTACTGAGCAGGACCTGGAGGTGTATGAAAAGGATTATAAATCCCAGACCTCTACCGTGCTGATGATAGATATTAGCCACAGCATGATCCTTTATGGCGAGGACCGTATTACGCCGGCTAAAAAAGTGGCCCTGGCCCTGGCAGAGCTTATCAAGATCCGCTACCCGAAAGACACGCTAGATGTAATTGTCTTTGGCAATGATGCCTGGCAGATAGAGGTAAAGGACCTTCCCTTTCTGCAGGTAGGTCCCTATCACACAAATACTGTCTCGGGGCTGGAGCTGGCCATGGACCTGCTGCGCCGCCGCAAAACAGCAAACAAGCAGATCTTTATGATTACGGATGGCAAGCCCACCTGCCTGAAAGTAGGCATCAAATATTATAAAAACTCCTTTGGCCTGGACCGCAAGATCCTGAACAAAACCCTTAACCTGGCCGCTCAATGCCGTCGGATTGGCGTACCCATTACTACTTTTATGATCGCCTCAGACCCCTACCTGAAACAGTTTGTGCAGGAATTTACCAAAGTAAATGGCGGCAACGCCTACTATAGCAGCCTGCAGGGCCTGGGCCATCTTGTTTTTGAAGACTACAGACGCAACCGCAGAAAAACTTTTTAAGTAACATGCAGATAAAAAATATTTCGGTAGAGCAGCTCACCAGTGTAAAAACACTTGGAGCGCTAAAATCCATTGGCTATACCACACGCAGCATTAAAGAAGAATTACGGCAGAACCTTATCTATAAACTTCAGCATAAAGAAAATCCTTTTCCGGGCATTCTGGGCTATGAAGAAACCGTGCTGCCCGACTTACAAAGAGCAATCTTAAGCCGCCACCACATCAACCTGCTTGGTTTGCGCGGGCAGGCAAAAACACGCATTGCCCGATTAATGGTGAACCTGCTCGATGAATACATGCCTTACCTGGCCGGTACCGACCTGCTGGAAGACCCGTTTAACCCCATCAGCCACCATGGCCGCGAGATAGTGGCCGATCTGGAGGACGACGCCCCCATTGCCTGGTTGCACCGCAGCGAGCGCTACACAGAAAAGCTTGCCACACCAGACGTGACCGTAGCCGACCTTATTGGCGATGTGGACCCTATTAAAGCAGCAGCGCTGAAGCTGCCCTACTCCGACGAGCGGGTGATCCATTATGGTCTGGTGCCCCGCTCTAACCGCTGCATCTTTGTTATTAACGAGCTACCCGACCTGCAGCCGCGTATACAAGTGTCGCTGTTTAACATTTTGCAGGAAGGCGATATTCAGATCAGGGGCTTTAAACTGCGCCTGCCACTGGACATACAGTTTGTGTTTACCGCAAACCCGGAGGACTACACCAACCGGGGCAGCATTGTTACTCCACTCAAAGACCGTATTGACAGCCAGATTATTACGCACTATCCCAAAACGCTGGAAATTGGCAGAGCCATTACACAACAGGAAGCCAGCATTAGTGCCGAGCAGGCAGCGCGGGTAGTGCTGAATGATATGGTGAAAGATCTCATAGAGCAGCTTGCTTTCGAAGCACGTGAAAGCGAATATGTAGATGCAAAAAGCGGTGTTTCTGCCCGCTTAACCATTTCTGCCTACGAAAACCTGGTGAGTGCTGCCGAGCGCAGGGCATTGTTAAACGGCGAAAAGAATACCTACATCAGGGTAAGTGACCTTATTGGGGTAATCCCTGCCGTTACCGGCAAAATTGAACTGGTGTATGAAGGGGAGCAGGAAGGTGCCGGTATTGTAGCCCAAAACCTGTTGGGCAAGGCCATGCGTACCCAGTTCCTGGAATATTTCCCCCACCCAAAGCCCGAAAAAAGTACAGCAAAGCAGCAGGCACCGAAAGGGCCTAATCTCTATAAAAAAATAACCGACTGGTTTGGGGAGGGTAATTCCCTGGACCTATTACTGGATGCAGCTGACAAAGATTATCGCAAGGCATTGGACCAGGTGCCCGGACTGCGGGAGTTTGTAAAAAAACAGCAGCCGGAACTCAACCAGGACGAGCAGTATTTTATGATGGAGTTTGTGCTGCATGGCCTGGCCGAATACAGCATGCTGAGCAAAAAAGGCCTTACAACCGGCACCCGCTTCAGCGACCTGCTGAGCAGCATGTTTAGTATGCCCGGGCTGGACAAGCTGGAAGATGAGGACGAGGACGAGGATTTTTAATCCTCTTCTCTAACGCTTGCTTTGTTTCTACCAGAGCAGGGCACTCCTGGTTTGAATCTATGTACTTATGACGCTACGAGAACTGCAATTGTTGGTAAAAGAGGGCGAACACGCAACGCTGGAATTCAAGAAAAAAGTAGCCCACCCCGAGAAAATTGTTCGGGAAATAGTAGCCTTTGCCAATAGCAAGGGTGGCAACTTACTCATAGGCGTTAGCGACGATGGTGGCCTGAGTGGCCTGCGTTTTCCGGAAGAGGAAGCCTGGGAGTTGAACAAGGCCATTGCGCAACATTGCAGGCCACAGATCCAGTTTCAGCAGGAAACAATTGCCCTTTCTGCCAACAAATGGGTGCTGCGCTATTACATTAGCGAGAGCACACGAAAGCCTCATTTTGTGCTGGAACCAGAGCCAGCGCCTCCTGGCATGCTACAGCCGCCAGTCCGGCGCAATACCCCACAACCCGTACGCAAGCGTACCTATGTTCGGGTGGCCGACCGCAGCATACAAGCCAGTCGCGAGGTACGGGAAATCCTGCGAAGGCGCCAGAAACCCCGCGATATTGGATTTCACTGGACAGAAAAGGAACAAAAGCTTATGCAATACCTGCAGGAGCATAACTTTATAACCCTGGCTGTATTTGCAAAAACTGCAAATATTCCCCTGCACCTTGCCTCCAGAACCCTGATACGGCTTGTACTCGCCAACGTTTTGGATATTGAACCTGCAGAAGGCGCCGACCATTATGTATTAAAACCACAGGAAGAAAGCGTGCGCTATTCTTACTAAAAAGTTGTAATTCAGCAATAAACCTACATTTAAGAGGGAACGCCTGCTTTGTTTTTGCAGGGCTCTGTTATCTTGTTAATTTTAATAAGGGCCTCAAAGCCGGGCAGTATGCTACCAAATCTATCCCGTATTTTTTTAGAGCAAAAGCTCCACGACCGTAGATACTACCGCTTTCGTGCAAATTTTACTGCCCTGAACCTAGAGCGGGCCGAGAAATTTTCACTCATTACAGCCATTGCCATTGCGCTGTTTGCTTTACTTCCTAATCTGATATTTACCCTGTTTTTTCCGGAAGATAAGCCTGCCGCAACGGCCAGCCTGCTTTTCCTGGAGCTATCCGCTGCCTGTTTTATGCTATTGATTTATGTAGCAAGCAGGTGGATTAAAGATGAAACACCGATTGAAAACAAAGTTTTACTGGTAAAATCCTTCATTTTAGTTGCTTTATTACATGCATTACTCCTCTCGCTGCAGCTCTACAACAAGCCTGCGGCAGTTCCAATCTTTTTAATGAGTTGTTGTGCGCTTATGACTTGCCTCTACTGGTCGGGGCGGCGTCAGCTCTTATTCATTGGCTTTGGTGAGCTTATTTTTGTTCTCAGTCATTACCTGGTTTACCAGGACCCGGCGCTGTTTCATACCTACCTGCTGGGCCAGCTTTTCTTCCTATCAATCTTTTATTTCATTTCCCGCTCCATTCTGGAGCTTAAACTACGGGATTTTGAAAATGCCGCTAAAATAGTTGCCCAAACTGAGCAGCTGCTCCAAAAAAACCAGCGCCTGCGCATTACCGAGCATGCCCTTTCTGCCCTGCACAAATCTGGTTACCAGGGAATATTTCGCCTGGAAAGTGCTAGGGGTTTTACTTATGTAAACGACCATTTTGCTGAAATGATGGGTTACGATTCTGCTACTGACCTCATCCGGCAGGGCAGAAATCTATCCTTTATTCCCCAGCAGGAGCTGGAAACTATTGCCAAAAAATTAAACCAGCAGGGCTTTGCAGAAGGGCTGGAGGTAGAAGCCATGCGCAGGGATGGCAGCCTGTTCTGGATGCAGTTTAACTGTGCAGTAAAAGCCGATGAAGCTACCGGCCAGTTGATCTATGAAGGCAGCGCCCATGACATCAGCAACCGGAAAAAAGCGCTGCAGGAAGCGCTGCAGAATGCTGCTAAACTGGAGCAGGCAGAAAAAATTGCCAATGCAGGCTTCTTTGAAATAGACATGAGCACCAGCCGCATTGTTTACTCAGCTGGCTATTGTGCTATTTTAGGAGTGGAAGAGCAGGAAAATATCTGTTTGAATGATCACCTTTCATACATACACCCGGAAGATAAGCCGGAGGTAAGGCGCATACTGCTGGAGGCTATCTTGCGGGGCGACGGCTACAGCCAGAATTACCGCGTAGCGAGCCAAAGCGGTGGCTGGAAGTACCTGTTCAGCAAAGGCAAGGTTATTCAAAATGAACGTGGCAAAGACTTTAAGATCCTTAGCACTGTACAGGACGTAACCCAGTTACGGCAGCAGCAACAGGCGCTTGAACAATCGCAGGCCATCATCAGCACCGCGTTCAACAACAATAACCATTTTGGCATCTACATCTTCGACTGCGAATATCGACTGCTGGAATATAACCAGGAGAGTGTCCGCCGCCTGAAGCAATGGCGCGGCATAGAATTACAAAAGGGAATGGACATACGCACCACCCTTGGCCCGGCCACAGCAGAAGCTTTTCTGCCAATCTTCAGCAAAGCACTGGCTGGTGTAAACACCCACATGGAGCTTAAAACTCAGGAAGATGTACCCGGGGAAACCTGGTCCGAAATATTTGTAGGGCCCATAAAGAATTCCCTGGGTGAGACCATTGGCGCCCTGATGATGGCTTCTGACGTGACCGACCGCAAACACAGTGAAGCCCTGCTCAAGAACCTCTCGCTGGTGGCCAGCCACACCGACAATGCCGTGATGATTTCCGATCCCAAGCACCGGGTAGAGTGGGTGAACGAGGCATTTGTACGCCATACAGGCTTTTCGTTGAAGGAGATTCAGGGATTATATCCGAAAGAATTTATGATCTCTGAGAAAACCGATGTAGCCACACTTGAATACTTAAATTCATGCCTGCAGGCAGGTAAGCCCTTTAGCAGCGAGATCCTGATCCGCACCCGCAGCGAAGAGCACAAGTGGTTGCAGCTCAACCTTAACCCTGTGCGCAAACAAGGCGGTGAAGTGGAAAAGTTTGTCTCTGTGTACACAGACCTGACAGAACGAAAGGTATTTGAACAGGAACTGCGCGCCGCCAAAGAAACTGCGGAACAATCTGCCGAAATTAAAGAATACTTTCTCTCTACCGTTAGCCACGAGCTGCGCACCCCGCTAAATGCAGTCATTGGCCTGGCCTACCATCTTTTGCAAAACAGGCCGCGCCCCGACCAGGCCGATGACCTCAGCATCTTAAAATTTTCTGCCGAGAACCTCCTAAACCTAATCAACGATATTCTGGACCTCTCTAAAATCGAAGCCGGCAAAATCAAGATCGAGCATGTACACTTTAACCTGCGCGATATCTTAAACAGCCTGAAGCATAGTTTCCAGGCACAAATCGAGCAGAAAGGGCTCGATTTTAAGCTCTACCTGCACGATAATGTCCCCCACGAGCTGGAGGGAGATTCTATCAGGCTCATACAGATCATCACAAATCTGCTGAGCAATGCCATTAAATTTACGCACGAAGGCATGATTCAGGTAGAGATAAAGGCAGAGCAGAAGCAGAAAGAAGTTTATCTCCTGCAAATAGAAATATCAGATACCGGTATTGGCATTCCCGAAGACAAGCTACAGGTTATCTTTAATAAATTCGAGCAGGCTACTGCTACCACCAACGCTACCTATGGAGGAACTGGCCTGGGATTGGCCATTACCAAACAATTGATAGAACTGCAGGCCGGCACCCTTTGGGTAAACAGTACGGTAGGCAAAGGCAGCTGCTTTGGATTTTCAATTCCCTATAAGACATCTGGCAAAACCGATCTGCAACCATTGGCGTATACGTATGGGAAAGAGCCCCAGAAAGATCTCAGCCGCATGCATATTCTCATGGCAGAAGACAATCTGATAAACCAGGCGGTTGCAGGAAAATTCCTGCAAAGCTGGGGAATCAGCTTTGATGTAGCGGAAAATGGCCTTAAAGCAGTTGAAATGGCGCAGCAAAAAGCTTATGACCTTATTCTCATGGATCTGCAAATGCCTGAGATGGATGGTTTTGAAGCAAGTCAACGCATACGCCAGTTAATGCCTGAGCAATACAGCTTAACACCCATTCTGGCCATCACAGCCGCTGGCATGGCTGACATAGAACAAAAAATAAAGGACGCAGGTCTAAATGACATGGTGTTGAAGCCATTCAAGCCCGATACATTACTCTACAAATTAAATTATTACTGTCCCTATATGAAGGAAAGCATGAACGGCATGGACAATCCACAGGATACCAACCTGTCTCCTTTGCTTGATCTGTCTGGTGTGCTGGAAGTTGCTGGCGGAGATAAAACATTCCTGCAGGAATTGATAAAGCTGTACATTCGCCAGTTTACCGAAACACCCCTTGAAATTACAACAGCCCTGAATGCCCATGACCGCATGCAGCTAAGGCGTATTTTCCATAAGCTACGCCCTTCTATCATGATGCTTAAAATTGAGCAAATGACCGCCATGGGCGACAGCATTCACCACCAACTACACGACGAAACCATTGGCTTTAACGTTCTGCAGCCCCAGCTCGAGCAATTCATGGGCATTATGGCAGCGCTGAAAGCAAAGCTTCTGAAACAGGCAGAAGCCGAGAATTTCGTGTTGAATTCCTGATCATTTTTACACGCTCAAACCAATTTTTTATGTCTCCAAAAACTGATCGACAAAAAAAGATTTTTGTACTGGACACCTCTGTGATTTTATACGCCCATAATGCCATCATGAATTTTGATGAACATGATGTGGCTATCCCCATTACTGTACTGGAGGAGCTGGATAATTTTAAAAAAGGAGAAGAAAATAAAAATTTTGAAGCCCGGGAGTTTATACGGCTGCTGGACAATCTCTCTGAAGATTACATGCTGCATACCTGGATACCGTTAGAACCGGGTCGCAAAAGCAAGCGCGGACGTTTTAAAGTGCTGATGGAACAGGACAGCCTGCTGAACGCTGTGCGCATTTTCGACGAAAAGAAAGCGGATCACCGCATCCTGAATGCTGCTTTAAAGCTACAGGAAGACCAGGTGAATGAGACGGAAAGTAAAAGGGTAGTGCTTGTAACCAAGGACATAAACCTTCGCCTGAAAGCAAAGTCGCTGGGTTTGCCGGCAGAAGATTACGAAACCGGCAAAATAAAAAATGTTGGAGACCTATTCACCGGTCTTACCGAACACGATAAAGTTTCTGCCGAAATCATTGATAAGTTTTATGAAAAAGGAGGCTGCCCGCGGGCAGAGATATGGAGCGATCAAAAGCCTTTGGCCAACAGTTACCATATCTTAAAGAGCCCCAAAAATTCTGTACTGGCCTATTACAATCCCATAACCGAAGAGGCCGAAAAAGTAGATAAGATCCAGGTCTATGGCATAAAGCCGCGCAATGCCGAGCAAACCTTTGCCATCCATGCCCTGCTGAATCCCGAGGTAAGGCTGGTGAGCCTGCAGGGAGTGGCAGGTACAGGCAAAACTTTATTAGCCCTGGCCTCGGCCCTGGAGCAACGTTCTGCCTTTCGGCAGATTTACCTGGCACGGCCCATTGTTCCGCTTAGCAACAAGGATATTGGCTACCTTCCCGGCGATGTAAAAAGCAAGCTGAATCCCTACATGGAGCCGCTCTTCGACAACCTGAAGTTTGTGCAAAGCCAGTTCAGGGAATCAGACAAAGAATACCAGCGCATCACAGAAATGGTAGAAAAGGAAAAGCTGGTCATATCTCCGCTGGCCTACATCCGGGGACGCAGCTTAAGCAATATTTACTTTATTGTAGACGAAGCCCAGAATTTAACCCCGCATGAGGTTAAAACCATTATTACACGCGCTGGCGACAACACCAAAATAATCTTTACAGGCGATATTTATCAAATAGATACCCCATACCTGGATTCACAGAGTAATGGCCTTTCCTACCTGATAGCCAGGCTGAAAGACCAGCCCCTCTATGCCCATATTACCCTGGAAAAAGGCGAGCGATCCGAACTGGCCAACCTGGCCAACGAACTGCTGTAGACACTTACCTGTCTTTTGCGGGCCCATAAACTTTTATGGAGGACTAGAGTTGTACTAATTAAGGCGGTAGCGCCAACAACGTACAACTCTAGTTCTTATTAACATGAATTTTCAGGACTATTCATATATCAGCGATATCATAGGGAAGCCTGTCCAAAACTCGCTAGGGCAGGAATACGGAAAAGTATCAGATATTATTCTTTCTGCAGTCCATCGAAGGGCTGTGGCCATTGTGGTACAGAAAGGTGGCTTTTTAGGTTTGGGAGCAGATTACTTTGTTTTGCCATGGTCTAACCTGCAGGTAAACCCTAATACCAACCGCATACTGGTAGAGGCCGACCGCAAAACAATAGAAGATGCCCCCCTGGTAGCTTTGGATAAAATCAAGGAAGGAGATCTGGAAACGCTGAACTTGGTATTCAGCTATTACGGCGCCGACGAATTCTGGAAGGAGCCAAGCAAAGAAGCTGAAACCATGCACCAGAACTATGAAGCCGGAGAGGATTTAGGCGAACGCCTTCCCGAAAATGAGGGGTCCTACCAAATTACACAGCAATATCCCGGACAACGGGACAGCCACATTAGAGAAGAAGCTGATTATGATAAAATTAAAGGCATGGGCGAATCCAATAAAAAAGAATAGATTCGCACAAAATTCTGTCATGCGAGAACCGGCCTTAGTGCCGGTTTTTTTAGTTTTGCAGCATTGTAAAAATAATGGGCACACCTGCCCACCAAAACACCACCCTATGACCAGCCCCTTATTTGCTTTACCTCTTCGCAATTTCTTTGGACTCCTGCTGCTCCTGTGCCTTTTTGGCTGGAGTTGTGAAGAATCTAACGATATCATAACTATTGAACCTGGCAATACGGTGTTGCAGGTACTGCAACAGCAGGAGAATCTTAGCACTTTTGCGGCAGCCCTGGAAAGCACAGGCCTCAGCGCAAATCTGTCGAGCCAAACCCTGAACTATACGCTTTTTGCACCCAACAACGAGGCTTTTACTGCTTACTTAGCAAGTAATGGGTATGCAAACCTAGAAGCCATTCCCGCAGCAGCATTAACCGATCTCGTTGGCTATCACCTGACCTTTGGCAGAAGATCACTCTCTCAATTAGACAGTGCAACGCTGATAGACACCTTTGAAGGCAGGAAGATTTTTGTCTATACCACCAGCGCCGATAACAGTGTACGGTTCAACAATGAGGCAACCATAATAGAAAGCAACCTGAGGGCCAGCAATGGCTTTATCCACACCCTGGACAAAGTACTTACCCCTCCTGCCCTAAGCCTGCTTTCCTATGTTGAAAGCCGGGCAGCGGCAGAACCTGCAGAATTCACCCTGCTGCAGGCAGCCATAGCGCAGGCCGGGCTCAGCGATTTTTTTGCAGAAACTCAGCAGGGCTTTACTTTTTTTGCCCCTACCAATGCGGCATTTACTGCTGCCGGTTATGCTACAGTAGAAGATATTCAGAATACAGCGCCCGAAACATTAAGGAATATTCTGCGCTACCACCTGGTGCCTGGCTACCGTTATTCTTTTATGTTTAGCAACGGCAGCCTAGCAACGCAACAGGGTAAAAGTATCACCCTGGATGCCGCTGCTAAAACCGTGAAAGGAGCTGGCAATCCTGCTGCTTTTCAGATCCTTAATACTGAACAGGATGTATTAACCAGCAACGGCATTGTGCACGCCATAGATGGGGTGCTCTTGCCTGAGTAACCAGGAGATCGTAAAAGTAAAAGAGCTTCGGCATTTCTTTAAGAGGTAAAGAGCAAGAGCCATGGAAATAGACCCATGGTTTTTTATGATGCACGAAGAAAAAAGAATTGCTCTTAGAATTTAAAGCAACCGGTTAACCCATAGATGAAAGCGTAGGCAAAGAAAATCAGATTGCCCAAAAAGTGATTTCGTGGTGGGGTACGGTGGGCCAGCTTAAGTGCCGCTCACTACGGTAGGAGTATTTGCAGGAGGCGTAGCAGCGTTTACAGGTGGTGCTGCCGGCTGTGTCCTGTCTCCCTGTTCTACCACTTCTTTTAATTTAGCAAGGCCAGATTCAAACTGTGTTTCCAGGGTAGGCTTGATAAACAAGGCAGATAAACGCCCAACAGGATAGTCCAGCTGCATTTCGTCAGACCAGGTAACTTTGGTACTATTTTCATCCGGACTTTCGAACTGCCAGAGATCTGTACCTGTAGATTGCATAGGCTCCTCGAAGGCCAGTGTAAAACGCACCATCCTGTTCTCTTCAATTTCTTCCTGCACAAGGTTGCCCTTCCCAATTTCTTCTCCCTCCCAGCTCCATTGGGCACCTTTGCCTCTGCTGGGGGTACTGATGGTATGCGCTGCTTCGGGATCCATGGCAGACCAGGGGTTCCAGGCCAGCCAGTTATTCAGGTCTGCCACATGATTGAAGACTTTGTCTACCGGCCTTTCAATCACTATGCTGCGCTTTACCATAAGGGTTTCTGGCATAAAAGCGGCAGCAATAAGTGCTGCTATGATTAGGCCTGCTATAAAGAGGGAAATACCACGGATTAATTTCATAAGACACAATAAGCAAGTGCAAACTAAAGATACGCCAATTGCTGCTAAAACTGCAATGGTCTTTTAAAGGTCCTTAGCAGGTAGTAGAGCGCTGGCAAAATTAACAAACTGCCAAATATTAGTGCCAGACCTAATTGTTTTTGGGTAGCAGCGGGTGCTGCCGCTTCAAAGAAGGTCAGGCTGTCACCATTCTCATAGCGTAAGGCAATTGGGTATTCTACCCAAAACCAGGCGCCTAAAACCAGCAGGGTCTGAAAACCCGCTAACAGACGGCTGGCTATAACCTGCTTTTGTACCAGTGCCCGCCACAAGAGCGGCAATGACAAGGTTGCCAGCGCCAGGGCTGCCAGGGCTGGAGTAGATTGAAGAAACAGCGATACCAGGGGAAGACCCGCATAGGCGGCACTAAGAAAAACCAGGCCGCCTGAGACCACCAGCGCAATATTGGTATTGCGGGCGGCCCGCACAAAAGTCTCTTGTTCATCTTCGTGTCGGGCCTCGCCTATAAGATAGACGGCTGCCAAAAAGGAAAACAGGCAGGTTGTGAAAAGGCCCAGGGCCAGACAAAACCAGTTAAGCCAGGGTGCTATAAACAAATTATAGTAGGTGCCCTCCAGGGTGGCCGGCATCCTGCCTAAAAGCATACCGCCGGCCACCATACCCAGAAAGAATGGGGTGAGCAGGCTTGAGATCCGAAAGATTGCCGTATACCAGTCCTGCGAGCCATCCTTGATAGCATCGTAGTGCCTAAAGGTAAAAGCACATCCACGCAACACAATGCCCAGCAGCAGGGCAAGCAAGGGAATGTGCAGGAACCGGGACATCTCTGCATAGATGGGTGGAAAGCCTGTAAATAAAATAACCACCACCAGGATCAGCCAGATATGGTTGGCCTCCCAAACCGGTGCAATGGCCCGGCTGATGGTATGGTAGTGCTGCTTTCCGGCAAAAATTTCTATGATCCCCGCACCAAAATCAGCCCCGCCAAAAAGCACATAAAAGAGCAGCGATACTACCAGAAACAAGATTACGATAGCCAGCATTTTTATAAATCTTTGGGAGTGGGTTTTGAAAACAGGCGGGCAGATGGATATTTATCGGGCAGGGTCTTAATCTGCCGGTACATCAGCCAGATCAGTACAAAGGCCAGCAGCAGATACAGTGCGGTAAAAAGAAGGAAAGGCACCACAAGCCCGGGCATAGGAGAAACAGCATCGGCTGTGCGCATAATACCATAGATAATCCAGGGCTGCCGGCCCACCTCTGTCACTGTCCAGCCAGCCTCTATGGCGATGAAGCCCAGGGGCGCCACCACCACCAGCAGCCATAAAAACCATTTTTTCTCCAGCACCAGTGGCTTTCGCCACTGCAGCACCAGAAACAGAAGGCTTATAAGGGCCATTACACCGCCACATGCCACCATAATCTGGAAAGCAATATGCACAATGAGCACCGGGGGCCATTCGTCACGCGGAAAAGCGTCCAGCCCTGTTACTTCAGCCTCCATATCGCCATGGGCCAGAAAGCTGAGCATACCCGGTAAATGAATTGCATAGGATACCGTGCCTGTTTCATCATCAGGCAAACCGCCAATGAGCAGATCTGCCGGTTTGCTGGTTTTGTACAGGGCTTCAAGTGCGGCTAATTTGGCAGGCTGCCGCTGGGCTACATCTTTGGCCGAAAGGTCGCCGCTCAGGGGCTGCACCAGGGCAGCAATAGCACCTACCGTAAGCGCCATGCGCATGGCCTTCTGGTGAAATAAATTGTGTGGATGTCGGAGCTGCAAAAAGGCATGCAGTCCGGCCACAGCAAAACCAGTAGCGGCAAAGGCAGCCAGGGTCATGTGCAGGGCCTGCGTGAACCAGGCATCATTGAACATAGCCGCCACCGGGTCTATGTTATAGGCTTTTCCATCTACCCAATCGAAACCCGCAGGGGAATTCATCCAGCCATTAGCCGCCACCACAAAAATACCCGATGCCACCCCAGACAAACCTACCACCACACCAGAGCCCCAGTGAATCCAGGGGGGCAGCCGGTCCCAGCCATAAAGAAATAAGCCCAGTGCAATAGCCTCCAGGAAAAAAGCGGTCCCCTCCCAGCTAAAGGGCATACCGATAATCGCTCCGGCATGCTCCATAAACTCGGGCCACAGCAGGCCCAGTTCAAAAGAAAGCGCCGTGCCTGAGACTGCGCCTACAGCAAAAAAAATAGCGACGCCTACTGACCAGACTTTGGTTAAGTCCTTATAGAGCGGGTCGCGGGTACGGAGGTAGCGGTAGCCGGAGATGGCCATTAGAAACGGCATGGCAATGCCAATACAGGCAAAGATGATATGAAATCCCAAAGAAACAGCCATTTGGAGGCGTGCTGCCAGCAGGTCGTCCATAATGCTAAAGAGCAAAAGTTGTAGCCAGTTATACAGCCTGAAGGTACAACAGAAGCTACACACAGCCTAGTATACTGAGCAGGAAATCTTAAGCATGGGGACTGAATTGCCATACAAAGCCCTGGCTGCAGCTACAGGGGTACACACCGGCTAAAATGGGTAATCCCTGACGGGGAAAATAAGCTAACAGGCGTAATGATCATTGTCTGCAAGAAAAGGCTGGTTTAAGCTGTTGAAGAACCGCATCTAACGGAAAATGTTAGCAAGGCAGCTGCAGCCAGCAAATTAACAGGTATAAGATGAATGGGAGGAACTTCTTATCATTTGGTAAGCAACGTACTATCCTCTGATCGGAAAACAGGGTTGACCATGATATATATTAGCGCACTTCAAAAGAATTGACACCCTCCGGCACAATTTCTTGAGTGTTGACCTGTGCAACCTGCGCGGCACCCGGCCCTTGCTGACACCATTCTACCAGCTTGTCCAGCTTAAGATCTGCTCCTTCGGCCTCAATCATCACCGAGCCATCCTGTTCATTCCGGACCCAACCGTTCAGGCCCAGTTCTTTTGCTTTGGCCTGTGTACTGGCTCTGTAAAAAACCCCCTGCACCTTGCCGGTTACATGAATGCGGAGTCGCTTCATATGCTTCGAAATATTTAGTGCCGAAAATTAAAGAAAGCTATGATTATTCCAAATACTGCTTTTTAATGATTACCTGTGTAATATACTCAGTCAGGCAGGAGTATGTTTATGAGGGTTACGCTCCGCCACCCCATTCCTGCATCAGCAACACACCCGCTGAGGTTCCCAACCGATCGGCACCAGCTTTAATAAGCGCCTCAGCATCTGCAAGCGTACGGATACCACCCGATGCTTTGATGCCTACATGACTGGGCAGCAGCTCGCGCATTTTGCGGATCTCCTCCACCTTCGCCCCTGCGGGTGCAAATCCTGTGCTGGTCTTTACAAAATCCACGCCTGCATCGGCACACCAGCGGCAGGCCAACTCCAATTCCTTGTCTGTGAGATAAGCAGTTTCTATGATTACTTTCAGGATCTTTTCATGTTCGTGCGCCAGCTGGGAACAACGGGCAACTTCAATCTTAACCCAGGGCATTTCTGCTTTCATCGCAGAGACATTCATCACCATGTCAAGCTCGTCTGCACCAGTTTTAATGGCCAGTTCCATTTCTGCCAATTTGGTCTCTGTCATATGATAACCCAGGGGAAAACCAATGACAGTAACCAGCTGCACGTCTGCTTCACCAATATCGCGCTTTGCCTTTTTCACCCAGAAAGGCGGCACGCAAACACCTGCAAATCTATGCTGTATGGCTTCTTCAATAAGCTTTTCAACATCGTGATGCGTGATGGTTGGCTTCAGGTTGGTATGCTCTATATATCGGTTAAGGTTTTTCATAAAAGTTGGTGATCGGGGTAGGCCTTCGCTAAAAATACATCTGATAAACAAAAAAGCGGCAAAGGCCGCTTTCTGTTTTAGGTATTCCCTATTAAATAAAGTTAATGTCTGAACAGCACAACCAGGCAGTTCTTTCCTACCTGAATACCCGCTTTAATGAACAATGCCACACTCTTTGCAGTGCTTGCGTTTGCCTACCGCACGTTTTTTAGGCTTTTTCTTATGCCCGAAATAGCTGGGGTCTGAGTACTGTGGTTTCTCAGCCATTTTCGCTTCTTTCTCCCGGCGTTTGGCATTTGCTTCCTGACGCTCCTCTGCTTCTTCTACAAGCTGGGCATGCGTACGCTGGTAGGCTTTGCTATTGCCTTTTTTATTACTGCCGGAGCCCCCGAAAATTGAGGTAGAAGGATCGTTTCCGGTGCTTCTCGAAGAAGGACCGGCCGCCTCTGCTGATGACTCGCTGGATACGCCAGCATTTCTGGAACTGCTGCAGGCCGAAAAACCGGCTATCAGCATAGCCAAAATTAAAATCTTATAGTACTTCATATACACCTGTCTTATCTATTAAGCCAAATAAACATAGGCATTACTGTTAAGAGAACAGAATAGTTCATTACAAATTGTGTGCCTATGTAATAAAAAAGGGAACTGTTTATTAACAGCTCCCTTTTCTACACAAAAATTAATTTGCTTATGACTGGCTGCCGCCCTGGTTACCAGTTGCCCCGCTACCACCACGATTTGGGGTATTGGCACTTCCACCTGAAGCACCGCCGGAACCAGCACCTGAAGAACGGTCTGCATTACCACCTGATGTACCGCTGGCACCTGCTCCGCCAGAGGCAGCGCCTGTGCTACCTCCGCTGGTAGATGCGGCACCCGTGGTGATGGTTGCTTTGCTACCTGTTTCGCTACCGGTAGCCGTAGTTACATTAGGGCTGGCCTTGCGATCGGAAGCAGAAGCATTTCCTACATTGGCGATGGAACCAGAAGCACCTGCACCAGCAGATGATGATTTCTGGCTGCCTTCTGACTTACCTGCCAGACGGGTACGGCGTTTTTCTTCAGCTGCTTCCCAATCTACAAACTGTTGTAAATCGTCTTTCACTGAAGAGAATACCCAGGCCAGAATGGCAAGGTCATCTGTAAGACCTAATACTGGAATAAAGTCAGGAATAAGGTCGACAACTGATACAAAGTAAATAACAGCTGCTACAATTTTAACCAGGGATCGATATGGAAACTCACGGTACTGACCATTGGAGTACGCTTTGATGAGTCTGCGCATGGTATCGAACTGATCCCTGGCATCCTGTGTAAGTGCTGCACGGCCTTCGTTATCTTTCAGCTTGTTGTACAGTTGTGTACCCAGCTCCATCAGCTTATGGCGCTTAGAAATAATAATGATAGCCAGGGCCGAGAAACGTACAAAATAGCCTGCTTTGCTGATGTTACGGCCGGCATTTTTGCTCACCACTACCAGCTTCTGGTCAGGGGTAAGCCTGTTGTGGGCATTTACAATACCACCCGCTGCATTTTCCAGCAAATGGGCAGTACGGTTCTTAAGATCTGCTTTAGTAGCTATATCTACTGCTTTAGCAGCCAGGCCTGTTTTTGCCAGAAAAGCTGCAGCACTGGCCGCTTTGCCTGGAAGACCTGTTTTGGCAGCCAGGGCTAACGCACCTGCCCCTAAACCTGACTTTAGGTCTATATTGCTCACTGCAGCACGGGCATCAGCGAAGCGGTTGCCCAACTGGTCTTTTGCCTTGGCAGCCTGTCTGTCCAGGTCCTTACGGGTACTTGCATATTGCTTGGTAACATCCTTGCGGGTGCTCTCATACTGCTTGCGTACATCTTTTGTAGTATCCTTCACTAAGGCATCCAGTTCTGAGCTTGCATTGTCATAGGTGCCCTGTAATCTCTTATTTGCTTTATGCAATCTTTTGCTGGCATCGTGGCTCGTACCGGAAATCAGATCTGCTAGAATTTCCTGAGTATCACGAAGTGAGGCTTTTAGCCTCTTTAAATTTCTTTCTCTGCTCATGTTAAAAAATTTTGACTAGTTAAAAATATGCTGTTCATTAAAAAAACTGCTTCACCTGATTTACTAAGGGCAAAAAATGACCTTATAGGAAAAAGCCCATTATCTATATTTTACTCAATCTGTGAAATTTTGTTCTGTTGCAGCACCGATAAATTTAGGATCTTGTTTCAGCCAGGGCCCTTTTCTTTAACAAAAACAAGAAAATTCATCGTTACCGTCTGCTGCCAACGGCATAAGTTAAACCTGGATTGGTTAACTATAAGCCTGGTCATCAGCCCAATAAAAACATAAAAGCCTTACAAGATAAATGCAATTGATCATATACTACCAGTACGGTTAAAGCATGCTTGTGGTCATAAATTAAACGTATTCTGAGAGTTGGGAAACATGCTGAGGTACTTCAACTTTTGGATACACCACTATATAGCTGAAATTGTTAAAATGCTTGCTCAGCTTGTTAGGAATAACGTCTATTTCCGCTTTGTAAGAAACATTTCCTTTTCTGGGGGAGACTACCACAATCATATCATTCACATGAAAATCTTTTGCCAAGACCAGGAAATCCTCCCATTTGTCCATGCTTATGTGTTCGATCCTGTTGCTTAGTTTATTTTCATTCAGGTAGCGCTGAATATGCTGAAAGGTTTTTTGTGTACTGTACACATGGGTATTTACAGTAAGTGCGCCGGAAAGCCGCATGATCTTCTCCAGCCACCCCTGGAAACCAAACTCACGCTCAGAATAGGGCGGACATACAACCCGGATTGCCCTGTGCACATTTAAAGCTATGGATGGATTGTAGATTATTATTTCCTGCTGAGTGGTTTTTACCAGTTGCCGGATAAAGCTGCCAAAAAACATCTCAGAGAAAGCAGCCCTGGGAGAGCTGCCCAGCACAATATCAGTGGCCGCCACTTCTTTAGATACCCGACGTACACCATCACAAACATTCTGGTCAATGGTAGTAATCACCTCAATATGCTGATCGGCAGAGGCAGCCAGTGTAATGGCTTTCTCCAGAATTTTGCGTGATTCAGCCAGTTTTACCTGTGCTTTTTCATCGTCATCGACCACAGCCAGCCCAAAAATCGGGGCATTGTAGATGGGGTTTTTAATGGTTAAGGCGAAATCTATCAGCCGCTCCATAGTGTCCGGATTGGAAATTGGGACCAGTATTTTTTCTTCATGGTCCAGATTGGTGGTGGGGTCCAGCAGATCTTCCTGGAGCACCATGTCTTTTCCTGCACTTTCCGTTACAAATGAGGCTACCAGGCAGGTTACTAAAATCAAGATTACGGTTCCGTTCAGGATGTTTTCATCGATGATGCCAATGCGGTACCCCACCAGTATAACGGCCAGCGTAGCGGCCGCATGGGCACTGCTGAGGCCAAAGATTATATTGCGCTGGGCACTTGTATATTTCATGAACAGGGCCGTCAGGTAAGAGGCTATCCATTTACCTGCGAGCGATACCACCGTTAGTGTGGCTGCTACTATCAGCGCGGCAGGCCCCTGCATGAGCACACTCACATCGACCAGCATGCCAACGCTTATGAGGAAGAAAGGTATAAACAGGGAATTGCCCACAAACTCAATGCGGTTCATCAGCACAGAGGTATGGGGAATAAACTTATTAAGCATAAGCCCGGCAGCAAATGCGCCCAGTATTGGCTCCAGACCAGCAATTTCTGCCACAAAAGCACAAATGAACACTACTACCAGCACATAAATGTAGTGGCTGTGTTTTTCATCTTCCCAGCGCTTAAAGAACCAGCGCGAAACAGCCGGAATTACCAGTACTACAAAAGCTACAAAGGCAAGAAAGGAGAGCCCGAGCCTGATCCACAGTTCGCTGGTTAAGCCGCCGCTGGCTGCTCCCGTTACCACAGCGAGAATTATGAGCACGGCAGTATCTGTTAAAATAGTGCCCCCTACCGTAATGGCTACTGCCTCGTTTTTAGAAACCCCCAGCCTGCTTACAATCGGGTAAGCCACCAGGGTATGGGTAGCAAACATGCTGGCCGTGAGCAGGCTGGTTAAGAAGCCATAGTCCAGCAGGTACATGCATACTGGCAGTCCAATGCTCAGGGGTAAAATAAAGGTGAGAAAACCAAAAATAAGGCTCTTATGGCGGTTCTTACTAAATTCCTTCAGGTCCAGCTCCAGACCGGCAATAAACATGATGTACAGCAGGCCAATGGTAGAGAATAAATTCACGGCAGAATTCTGCTCTATCATGTTTAGCCCATGCGGACCAATCAGGACACCGGAAAGAATAAGACCAATAATACCGGGAATTCTAAGCTGTCGCAGGGCAATGGGCGATAGCAGAATTATTAATAAAATAACAGAAAAAATCAGTACAGAATTATCGAATGGCCTTTCGAATTCATGAAGCAGGTGTTCCAGAAATTTGTCCATAGGGTTCTTTAAATAGCGCAACAAAGCATTAAATGCTTGATGTAAGCCCTATATTGTGAGTTTATGCCTTATAATATAGCTATAAATATCCTGTCAAGTAGCTGCTGAACACCACTCGGGATCTTTATCTATTAAAACAACGCATCTCAAAGAAGTTTAAAAAATTTTAATGCAACTGATTTTACATTGACCGAATGTTAGTCTCCCGAAGCCCTGGGGTTCCTGTCTTTGTTGCCAGCGGGCCGTGGTGTTTTCGAACCTCCCCGTTTATACATAGCATTGATGGTTCTACCGATTTCATCAATATTTTCCAGATCATCCATCAGTGCCTCCGGCACAGCACTTGTATTATTGGCTGCCACCTCGCCATCATGGGTAGCTATACCCAATTGCATGGGGAATACCAGGATAAAATTGTTTTCACGAAAGTATTTATTCAGAAATGATGGTATTTTATTCATCATACCTGTATAAGAGGGATAATCCCGGCGGCTCATAACGATCATCAGATTATCATTGGCTTTCACTTCCCTGGAAAGGATTAAAAAGTCATTCCAGTTATCGAATAGCTGAAAATCTGCCTCAATGGGGTGTTTGGTATGTATTTCCCGAAGAATTTTCAGCGTAGGTTCTGCAGCCATAAACAACAGTACCGCACCGGTATTCCTGCCAATGTTCCACACCCGAATTAACCAGAAAGGAAAACCAATCTCCCGTTCGGCATTAGGCGGTACTACAACCACAAAGCGCTTTAAGGTGGACAAAGGTTGAAAAGCTTTGTAAATAAGAGTAGTAGTATTACACTTCTTTAAAATACCTTCCGTTAGGTTCCCTAAAAAAGAATCTGACATTCCTTTTTGATGGTGCAGGCCTATAATCATGTCAGTGATTTTATGCTCACGCACCACACTGCTTATACCATTGACGGTATTTAAGTCATAACGCACCAATTCCTGCACTTCATTGTCGGTTGCAGAAGCGGCTACCACAGCTTTGTGAAGAATCTTCTGGGCATTTTTTTCTGCGATTCCGCCGGGGCTGTTTTCATCAATAATGTTAAGCGCAAACAAACCAGTCTTATTGTGCTTTGATTTTACAGTAACGCCCAGGTTAATTAACTCATCGACATTTTCTATATAATTTACCGGGATCAAAATTCTTTCTTCAGTCTCGGTTTTCAGGTCACTGGTAGCAAGTTCCTCCTGATTGGATAGTTGCTGGGCAGCCCGCTGGGTAACAATGGAAGCCATCGTACAGGTAACCAGGATCATAAGAATGGTACCGTTCAGCACACTTTCATTCAGTAGCCGGATAGGCTCGCCTTCTGGCGTTTCTCCTAAAATAATGTTATAGCCGACTAATATGGCTGCCAGGGTAGCCGCTGCCTGTGCATTGCTTAGCCCAAAGATCAGACCGCGCTCTGTCTTAGAAAACTTAAATGATTTTTGGGTAGCCCAGGCAGCAAGAAACTTTGCAACCGTCGCCACAACCGTCATGGTAATGGCCACAATAATCGTGTCTAGGTCCTGCACAAAAGCCCTAAAGTTAATAAGCATTCCTACCCCAATCAGGAAGAAGGGTATAAACAAGGCATTTCCCACAAACTCAATCCGGTTCATCAGGGGCGAAGTATGGGGAATAAGGCGGTTGAGGGCCAAACCGGCCAAAAACGCTCCTATAATGGCTTCTATGCCTGCTGCCTCGGCTAAAAACGCCCCCATAAAGACAATTCCCAACACAAAAATATATTGCGATATGTTATCGTCGAAGCGCTTGAAAAACCAGCGTCCGATAATGGGAAACACCAGAAGCACGATTAATCCGAAGATCAACACAGAAATTCCCAGTCGCAGCCAGAATTCTGTAGAAATCTCGCCGGTAGACATGCCGGCAATTACAGCCAGCACCAGCAGGGCAAGTGTATCGGTGATCATGGTGCCGCCCACGGTAATATTTACAGCCCTGTTTTTGGCTACGCCCAGTTTGCTCACAATCGGATAAGCAATAAGGGTATGGGAGGCAAACATACTGGCCAGCAATACAGAAGTTGGCACAGAAAAGTTAAGGATGTAAAGCCCGGCCAGCGTCCCAAGGGTCATGGGTATTAAAAAGGTGAACATGCCAAAAATAATGCTCTTTGTACTGTTCTTTTTAAAATCACCCAGATCGATCTCCAGCCCTGCCAAAAACATAATATAGAGCAAACCTACGGTACCAAACAGCACAATGCTGCTATCGCGCAGCATCAGGTTTAAACCATTAGGGCCTATCAGCGCACCAGCCAGAATTAACCCAATAAGCTGGGGAATACGCAACCTGGCTAGCAGAATGGGCGTGAATAAAATAATAAACAGAATAATCGAAAATATCAGAACAGGATTCTCTAACGGCAGAGAAAAATTTAACTCGCTTAATAAGATCATACAAAAAATAAATACATTAAACCAATACCCCCAGACAACGGAACAACAGCAGGCACCTAAAAAGGTATTTTGCGGATCTGGAAAAAAATGCTGTTGATCGCTGCTGCTGCTTCTTAAGGAAAAACAATAATAAGAAAGTTCTCTGAAAAGCGAGATTATCTCCTCACCAATGCACCACCCACTCGCACCACATGAATATAGAAAGACATACGATATTAGGGAGGTTGGTGTTTATATCCCGGCAAGCTACCACTTAAATCGTTACCTTTGCCCCTATGCAGGAATCTTCTGATTTTAATCAATTCAAGCTCAACAAGCAGCTTCTGATGGCAGTTGCCGAAGCGGGCTACACAAAACCTACCGAAATTCAGGAAAAAGCTATTCCCCTGATGCTGGCCGGGCACGATCTGTTTGGCATAGCCCCTACCGGTACGGGAAAAACAGCAGCCTTCCTGCTGCCCCTGCTCATGAAGCTCAAATTTGCCCAGGATATTCACCCCCGGGCCGTTGTCCTGGCCCCTACCCGGGAGCTGGTCATGCAGATCCACGAAGTGGCGCTTCAGCTGGGTAAGTATACCGATCTGCGCTACCTGCCCCTCATAGGCGGTAAAGGCATGAAGCCCCAGATTGAAGCTGCCGCCCTGGGCATCGACCTTATCATCGCAACCCCGCAGCGTTTTCTGGATGTATATGGCGCCGGTGCTTTCCTGACCCGCTTCATCAAAACCATGATCATGGATGAGGCAGACAAAATGCTGGACATGGGCTTTCGCGGGCAAATTAACCGCATTCTGGAAGTCATGCCCCAAAAGCGGCAAAATGCACTTTTCTCGGCAACCATGCCAGAGCGGGTGGTGAACCTGGCCGGCGATTTCCTGGACTTCCCGGAACGTGTAGAAGCAGCACCCCAGGCCACTACTGCCGAAACCATCGATCAGGTAATTTATGAAACCACGAACAACCGCACCAAAATAAACCTGCTGCTGCATCTGTTGCAGGATCGTGAGCGCTTTAACCGGGTAATCGTATTTACCAAAACCCGCCTCAATGCTTCCGACATTGCCAAGTTCCTGCAGCGAAAACTACAAACACCGGTGCGGGTGGTTCATGCGAATAAGGACCAGAATTCCCGCAACAATGCCATGGAAGACTTTCGGCAGGGAGAGGCGCCTATCCTGGTGGCCACCGACATTGCTGCCCGAGGCCTCGATATTACCGACGTTAGCCATGTGATCAACTTCGATGTGCCCCTGGTCTATGACGATTACGTGCACCGGGTAGGCAGAACAGGCCGTGCCGAGAAAACGGGCGAAGCCATTACCTTTGTAAACCCGGCAGAGTTGTACCACATTACCAAGATTGAAGAGCTCATCAACAAACCCATAACCCGGCATGCAATACCTGATGATGTTATTGAAGACAGAACACCCTTTGATGAACAGCAGGAGATTGCCCGTGAGATAGACCGGCAAAAACGGCGTGAAAACCCCGACTTTAAAGGTGCCTTTCATGAAAAGAAGCCCAGGCCCAAACCCCAGCCCAAGACAGGTAAAGGTAAAGCTGGTAAAGGGAAACCAGAAAAGCGGTCACGCAAACGTCGCTAAGTTAACCCTGCCGGCATTGCTCCGTTAAATTTCTTAGCAGTACAATAAATCTATGACTAATGCTTAGCATTTTGTTTGATTTAGGGTATCTTCGCACGGAATTTTAGGGTTATTTCTGACCAATTGCTATAGGTTTAAAATATGAAATTTATACTAGCAACAGAGTATTTAGAGTTTGGGGCAAATTTGTTCTGGTGGATAGTTGCTCTTGTAATGGGACTTGTTGGTGCAGCCAGTTTTCTGGATTTCCGCAAATTATACGGTCCTCAGGAACCACATGAACAGCCAGAAGATCATACTGCTTATTGGGAAAGCCGCAAGCATGCCGAAGCAGTTCACCAGGAGTTTCCCAGGGAAAAAGCTGTTGCCTCTAAAGACCCCATCACTGGCAAACCTTAAGTGTTAATTAAAGCTATATGAGCGCCCTTCCTGCCGGAGCGGCGCTTTTTTTGTTCTCCTATTTTGTTTGTTGAACCCAAAAGCTTATTTCTGGTATCCGGATAATTTGTTTCCACTTTCGGGAGCATTTTTGTTCACTAAATATGTTGTAGCTTTGTACTGCCTTTTGTGCAGCCTTTTCTGTGAACTCAAACGTTTGAAAATTCCTTGCTGTTCTGATGAAGATAAAACTTTCACAAACTGAACGCTTCGCTGTGCGCCATAATGGTTCTGGCGACGCCGGCATAAACCACATGCTTAAAACGGTTGGTGCCGACTCTCTGGATGCTCTTATTGAGCAGACAATACCTGCCAACATTCGCCTGAAGAAGGCCCTGAACCTGCCTGCACCCAAAAGTGAATACATCTTCCTGCAGGATTTCCACAAGCTGGCGCAAAAGAACAAGGTATACCGCTCTTATATAGGGCAGGGCTACTACGGCACCATTACGCCAGCGGTTATTCAGCGGAATATTCTGGAAAACCCAGGCTGGTATACAGCTTATACCCCCTATCAGGCAGAGATTGCCCAGGGACGTCTCGAGGCGCTCATTAACTTCCAGACGGTGGTAATGGAACTTACCGGCATGGAGATTGCCAACGCCTCTCTGCTGGACGAAGGCACGGCTGCCGCCGAAGCCATGGGCCTGTTCTATGCCCTGCGCAAAGGCAATAAGAAAAACGCACACAAACTATTTGTTGATAAAAACACATTCCTGCAAACCCTTGACATCCTGCAAACCCGCGCCGAGCCGCTGGGCATAGAGCTGGTAGTAGGTGAGCTGGATTCACTGGACCTGCAGGACGAAGCGCTTTTCGGTATGCTGCTGCAGTACCCAAACAAATGGGGAAATGTAGAAGACCTGCGGCCTTACATCGATGCCGCCCACGAGCATGGTGTGTTTGTAGGGGTTGCGGCCGACCTGCTGGCCCTTACACTCCTAACCCCTCCCGGTGAGATGGGTGCCGATGTTGTAGTAGGAACCACCCAGCGCTTTGGCGTACCCATGGGGTATGGCGGACCTCATGCTGCATACTTTGCTACCAAAGACGAATTTAAGCGTCTGCTGCCTGGCCGTATCATCGGCATTAGCAAAGATGTAGCCGGCAACCCTGCCTACCGTATGGCGCTGCAAACACGCGAGCAGCACATCCGCCGCGAAAAAGCTACTTCTAACATTTGTACCGCACAGGTACTACTGGCTGTAATGGCCGGTATGTATGCCGTTTACCATGGTCCACAAGGCCTTAAAGAAATAGCAGGCCGCATTAACGGCTATGCCCGCCTGGTAAACAAAGGACTTGAGCTCCTGGGCTACAAACAGCTGAACAAAAATTTCTTCGATACCCTGGCGGTGGAAATGAACAGCCCGCAGATCGTAGAAATGCTGCGCGAAGTGGCCCAAAGCCATCACATCAATTTTAACTACCGGCCTAACAGCACCGTGGTTACCCTGTCGCTCGACGAAACGGTTGGCATGAAGGATGTGGAAGATATTCTGGCTGCCTTTGCTGAAGTTGCAGGCAAACAGGAGCTGGCGCTTTCGGCTGCAGAGATCGACATCAGCTTTCCAAAAGAGCTGACCCGTACCACTTCCTTCCTGGAGCACGAAGTATTTAACAGCTATCATATTGAGCATGAAATGCTGCGCTACATCAAGCGCCTGGAAAACCGCGACCTGTCGCTGGTTCATAGCATGATCTCGCTGGGCAGCTGCACCATGAAGCTTAACGCAACTTCTGAAATGAAGCCTGTAACCTGGGCCGAGTGGGGTCAGTTGCATCCTTTTGTACCGGCAGATCAGGCACAGGGCTACCGCCAGCTGTTTGCTGAGCTGGAGGCCTGGCTTTCCGAGATTACAGGCTTTGCCGCCATGTCGCTGCAGCCTAACTCTGGCGCACAGGGTGAGTATGCCGGCCTTATGGTAATCAGGGCCTACCACCAGAGCCGTGGTGAAGGTGAGCGCAATGTGGTGCTGATTCCTTCCTCGGCACATGGTACTAACCCCGCCTCTGCCGCCATGGCCGGCTGGCAGATTGTTATTGTAAAGTGCGACGAGCGCGGTAACATCGATGTAGCAGACCTGAAAGCCCGTGCAGAGCAGCACAGCAGCAAGCTGGCCGCCCTGATGGTTACCTATCCGTCTACCCACGGTGTGTTTGAGGAGTCTATTATCGAGATCTGTGATACCATTCACCAGCACGGTGGCCAGGTGTACATGGACGGTGCCAACATGAATGCACAGGTAGGCCTTACCTCCCCTGCCAACATTGGGGCAGACGTTTGTCACCTGAACCTGCACAAGACCTTCTGTATTCCACATGGTGGCGGCGGACCGGGCATGGGTCCAATCGGTGTGGCCGAGCACCTGAAGCCCTTCCTGCCTGGCAGCCCCATGGTAGACATGGGTATCGATCAGCCGATTACGGCGATTTCTTCAGCGCCCTGGGGCAGTGCCAGCATCCTGACCATCAGCTATGCTTACATTGCCATGATGGGCGCCGAAGGCTTAACCCAGGCAACAAAGCTGGCCATCTTAAATGCTAACTATATCAAAGCGCGCCTGAGCGAGCACTACAAAATTCTGTACACCAACAACAAAGGACGCTGCGCCCACGAGATGATCGTTGACTGCCGCGACTTTAAGAAAGCGGGTGTAGAGGTAGAAGATATTGCCAAGCGCCTGATGGACTACGGCTTCCATGCACCAACCGTAAGCTTCCCGGTAGCGGGAACGCTGATGATTGAGCCCACGGAAAGCGAAAGTGTTGCCGAGCTGGACCGCTTCTGCGACGCCCTGATCAGCATCCGTGAAGAGATTCGCGAAATAGAAAACGGCCAGGCCAATGCACAACAAAACGTGCTGAAGAATGCTCCCCATACTGCGCCCATGATCATGAGCAGCAAATGGAATCAGCCTTACAGCCGCGAAAAAGCTGCGTATCCGCTGCCTTACGTACAAGCCAGCAAATTCTGGCCTACCGTTCGCCGCGTAGACAATGCCTATGGCGACCGCAACCTGATGTGCAGCTGTATCCCGCTTTCAGCGTATGAAGAACAGGGACAGCAGGCCGAAGTGAATGCCTGATAAGACAATACATTGATAAATAAGAAGCCGGCTTTTAGCAAGCCGGCTTCTTTATTTTATATGCCTATGCCCATAAGAATACCTACAAAGCTACTGTTAGCTATTATGCCAGAAGGCAGTTGCCTGCTTAATTCATTTTTGAAAAAGTAAGCCCTAATTGTTTAAGTGCTGTATAGGGAATATCCTGAGGATATTGCAGCAAGAGGTTGAGCGGCCGTTTGGGGGTGAGAAAATATCCGTTCATGACTTCCACCAACTCAACATTGGCAAACCTGCTCACAGCTTCGTAAGATATCTTCGCCTGCACCGCCTGATTATTAACAGTCAGAGATCCCTTGAATACTTCCTGCGCTACTTTTATATCACCATCATTCAGGTAAGTGATTAAAATCTGTTCCACCACATCTGAGTCTTCCCGAAGCGAAAGCGAAATGCCTAGTTTATCGTAGGCATAATATTGGTCTACCCCCTTTTTCTGTACAATGCGCTGGGCCTTGCCCAACAACATTTCGTATTCCTCAATGGTAGAATTATTGGTAAACACCTTATCATTGATGGTGATGGTATTGCTCACCATATCCACATTAATGCGGGGCAGCTGCTTTTGGGCAATGGCCTTTGCTT
>JASLAE010000435.1 GCA_030147305.1 Cesiribacter sp. | reverse complement strand
CAGACCTGAATAATGAGATGGATTCTGCGGCTTAATATAGAGGATGAGCCAAATCTATATTTTAATATTTAAGATACTCACTAAGAATAGCCTGGATGACCTCCAGGCTATATTTTTTGAAGCCATCAAAGAAGATTAACGGCTGCACGTAACTTAGGCACTATTTCCTTGGTGAATACCCTGAAACAGCCGGCCGGATAACTGGCTGCAAAAATGAATCAAGCCAAAAGCAGCTTTCTCATTGGGCTTACTTACATGCTTCAGCGATTTTGAAGGGCTCCATCTGCCGACCATCTGCCACCCCCTTTGATCAGGAGAAACAGGCTGCCCAGTAGCATAGCCCAATCGGTTCTGCTGTCATGCAGCATTTCCCAAAAGCCTTCATTGGCTAATATCTCTATTTTTGTGGTGGCAATTGCGACCAGCATAATCATAATCAGGGGGATCGCTGCCAGCCGGGTCAGGAGCCCCAGCAGGATCAACAGACCGCATAAAACTTCAAAACTACCTACGAAAGAGCCAAGGAAATGAGGTTCAGGCAAGCCAATCTTTTCAAAGCGTCCTGCACCACGGCTTTCGGGGAAAAGAAACTTCTGGATACCCTCGGAAAGAAAGACAGCACCTACCAACAGTCGGATCAATAGGGTGGTGGAGTCAAGATCTGTTTTCAGTATTTTTTTCATATTATTTCATCGGAAAGGTTTGGCCTGGCCGCATAAAATTGCCGGTCATGCTAGTAAAACGCTACCTATCAGCAGCCCTACTTTACCTCACGCACCTAAATAAACGTACTTGTCGCTCATCATCAAAACTTTTGCACAGCAGCTCCATCGGCTTTTTGAATCATAGTGGCCGATACCATTCTTCTACAGGGTTAGCAGCCAGTGCAGGATGATTTAGTGCACATTGAATTTTGCTGAAAGGCTTAATAATCGTAATATTGCGATATTATAATGACTTTAAGAGATGGGCGCTACAAAAACTGATATCTATACCGCTGAACAGACGGAATTAGCTGCCCTGGCCAAAGCCCTGGGCCACCCGGCCCGGATAGCTATTCTACAGGAATTGCTTGATAACAGCAATTGTCAGTGTGGCGAGCTGGTGGGCATCATTGGCTTAGCGCAGCCAACCATTTCTCAGCACCTAAAAGAGCTCAGGCAGGCCGGGCTGATCAAAGGCACGGTAGAGGGTGCAAGAATCTGCTACTGCATCGATGCTGAAAACTGGAAAAAGCAGCAGCTTCTGTTCAATGCCCTTTTCAAAAAGAATCCAGCGATCAACGACAGCTGTTGCTAAATCAAAAACAAGTCTTAAGCCATGTCTGAGCCCATTACCACAACCGCTTTTACTGATAAACCAACAAAACTCTCCTTCCTGGACCGTTACCTGACGCTCTGGATTTTTCTGGCGATGGCGCTGGGGATTGCCATTGGCTATTTTATACCCGGCACCGAAGCTGTGATCAATAGCTTTCAGGTGAATAACACAAATATTCCCATTGCCCTTGGCCTGATGCTGATGATGTATCCGCCCCTGGCAAAAGTTGATTATGCACAGATGCCGAAGGTCTTCCGCAATGTAAAGATCATTGGCCTGTCGCTCCTGATGAACTGGATAATTGGCCCGGTGCTGATGTTTCTGCTGGCCGTCATTTTCCTGCGGGACTATCCCGAATACATGGTAGGCGTGATCATGATTGGCCTGGCCCGATGCATTGCCATGGTGCTGGTGTGGAATGATCTGGCGAAAGGCGACACCAACTATGGTGCCGGACTGGTAGCTTTCAACAGCATCTTTCAGGTGCTTACCTACAGCTTCTTTGCCTATCTGTTTATTACCGTGCTGCCGCCTTATTTTGGTATCGAAGGTTATGTGGTAGATATTAGTATGGGCCAGATTGCAGAAAGTGTGCTCCTTTACCTGGGTGTTCCATTTGCGGCCGGCTTTCTTTCCCGCCTGCTGCTGGTGAGTAAGTGGGGAAAAACCTGGTACCAGGAGAAATTTATCCCGGCTATCAGCCCTATAACGCTGGTGGCGCTGCTCTTTACCATCCTGATCATGTTTAGCCTGAAAGGAAACCTGATTGTAACCATTCCATTAGACGTATTCAGGATTGCAGTACCCCTGGTCATCTATTTTGTGTTGATGTTCCTGCTCACTTTCTTTGCCGGCAAAGCAAGCGGTGCGGATTATTCTAAAAATGCTGCAGTTTCCTTTACCGCAGCAGGCAATAATTTTGAGCTGGCTATCGCCGTGGCCATTGGTGTATTTGGTATCAACTCAGGCCAGGCTTTTGCAGGGGTGGTGGGGCCGCTGGTAGAAGTGCCGGTGCTGATTGCCCTGGTGCAAGTTGCGCTCTGGCTGAAGCGCAAATTGTATCATAATCCTAAAATCACCAAGCCTGCTTATCCTGAAGCATAAGTGAGCTGTAGGCTCATCGTAGATATCAACCAAAGCTAATCCATAAATGATATGGCATTATACCCGGAGCTGCAGGCTTATGTAGTGGCGCTAGTCAACGAATTTGATCAGATTCCAGAAGCCAGAAAGCAGCTTCTCGATACACTGGCCTCCTATGCCCACAATAAGCTGGCGCAGAGTAAAGCAGCACAGTTTAATTTCATCTGTACCCACAACTCCCGTAGAAGTCACCTATCACAAATCTGGGCACAGGCTGCCGCCTGCTATTACAATGTAGAGCAGGTGCAGTGCTACTCAGGAGGTACAGAAGCCACTGCCTTCAATCCCCGAGCCGTAAGGACCCTGCAGGAGGCGGGGTTCATGATAACGACAGTACAGGAAGGAGAAAATCCGCTTTATGAAGTGAAATTTGCAGAAGCAGTGGCACCTGTGAAAGCCTGGTCTAAAAAGTTTGATGATGCAGCCAATCCGGCTTCCGGCTTTTGTGCGGTGATGACGTGCACTGATGCTGACCAGCATTGCCCTTTTGTTCCCGGAGCTGAATTACGCCTGCCCGTCACCTATGAAGATCCAAAGCATTTTGATGATACGCCGCAGGAACAGGAAAAATATAACAAACGGGTAAAGCAAATAGGCAGGGAGATGCTCTATGCTTTTTCAAGGGTTTAGGGTTAAACCTGCTGCTGATTTTATTGATGTTTTACCACATTCAACCTATAGAGGATAGGGTGGGTGGTAGTATGCAAAAGGCAAATGAAATAATACAGCGCTAAACAAAGTGCGTTGTAAACTGGTAGCAAGTATAGTAAGGAGAAAAGGAACCTGTTTTCTGCAGCATCACCATGGCTTCTTTGAGCATTGTTGCGCTATCTGCATCTATCTGCTATTAAGACCCGATAGTTAATGCTGCTGCTGGCAAAGGTATGTCATACAGGATACTATGGTGGGTGCCTCTACTACTCATAGCTGCCAATATATGGGAAGAGATAGTTCAAAGGAATCGTTTACACCACTTCAGGATCTGGCGCTGATAGGGGATCGCCGCACCTGCGCCCTGCTGGATAAACAGGGAAATATTGTCTGGTACTGCCCGCAGCGCTTCGACAATCCTTCTTTATTTGCCAGTTTGCTCGATCCCCTTCAGGGAGGTGAATGGCAGCTGGAAGCAAAAGGCCTGACATTTGATAAGCGGGCCTATCTGCAAGACAGCGCCCTGCTGCAAACCCATTTCACCAGCAAAAAAGGCAGGCTTTTACTGGAAGATTTTATGCCCCTGGATGCACGCTTCTACGGCATCTGCCGCAAGCTCTCCGCCTCCCCTGTGCCCTATAGCATGCACATACATCCCCGCCCAAACTATGCCCGGCAACCAACGGTCCTGCAAAGCCATGGCGATCAGCATGCTACCCTGGAATACGACTTTCATCTTTATGCTTCTCACCCCCTGGAAGTAGGGAAGGAAGCCATCCTTTGCAAGGTACCAGCCGGCGAAGAGGCCTGGTTTATCCTCGCAGAAAATGCCCTGGACAAACCAGCTGAATTGCTGGAAGAGGTGCGGACCTTAACACTGAAAAACTGGAAGGCTGTTGCCAGCCATATTACATACAAGGGTCCTTATGAGTGGGAGGTGCGGCATTCGCTGCGCCTGCTGCGCCTGCTTACCTATGCACAAAATGGTGGTATAATTGCCGCTGCTACAACCTCTTTACCCGAGGTAATTGGTGGTGAGCGAAATTACGATTATCGCTATGTATGGCTGCGGGATGCAGCCATGATTGTAAGTGCCTTAACCCGGGCAGGAAGCGATGGAGAAGAAGAGCGCAAATTTTTGAGTTTTATGTGTTCGGCGATGCGCCGCATTCCAGCACCGGTAGTGCCCATGTTTACCCTGGATGAACAACCGGCAGGCAAGGAGCAGCTGCTCCATTTAAAGGGGTATAAAGCCAGCCAGCCGGTGCGTTATGGCAATGGGGCCAATAACCAGCTGCAGCTGGATGCCAACAGCAATGTGCTTATTGCTGCCAAGGTAATTTACAACCGCCACCATACCCGGGAACATTGGGAGACTGTGCAGCAGCTGGCAGATTTCCTGCTTGAACACTGGCAGGAGCCTGATCATGGCATCTGGGAAGAAACAGAAGAGCATCATTATACTTCAAGCAAGGTGATTACCTCCATCAGCCTGAAATACATTGCTGAATTCTCTGAAGATAAAGAGGAAAAGCGGCGCTGGCTGGAGGCGTCGGAACAAATAAAGGCCTATGTGAAAGAAAACTGCCTTACCACTGCAGGGGCTTATGCAGTATATGCGGGAAGTAATGAGGTGGATGTAAGCGCTGTGCTCTTTCCCCTCTGGGGCTATACCGAGGCCGACTCAGACCCCATGCTGAAGACTTTAACAGTGCTGGAGCAGGAGTATTGCCAGAACCATCTCTATCGCCGCCATCTGGTGGAATTTGACTCTGCAAAGGAGGGTGCTTTTCTGGCCGGTACTTTGTGGGTAGCGCAATACTGGGTTATGCGCAGGGATTGGGACAAAGTAGAAACGATTCTGGGGGCTGCTCTGCGCTTTATGAATGATGTTGGCATTCTGCCGGAAGAGGGAGATCCCCTCACAGGCGAGTGGTTGGGTAACCTGCCCCAAACCTTTGTACAGGCCTCCCTTATTGGAACGATCATCGATTACAAAAAAGCCCGTTATGGAGAGGCGTAAGCAGGAACAATAGGGATCTAAGTCCCCTGTTTACAGAAAGATACCGATATGTTCCTGTGCAAGAACTTTTAACAGGTATGTAGCCGGATTTTATGGTTTTTAACTCATCTTTCTGCTGTATCCTCCCGTAGACTTTTATATGCACACCTCACATCCTGAGTTTTTAGTGTTGTAGGGAGCTGTAGTTCAGGTATTTGGACTGGCAATGGGTAAATCGGGCATCATATCCCTGCAAAGTCACATAATCACTCCGGTGCAGCTTTCGCCGCTAGTAACAGCCATTGTATCGGGTAGCTTTGGTGGCGGCACTGGTTATCTATACAGGGGGAAATGACCGGAATTGATAGACTGTTTCGAGTCGGCCAGGCTGAAATTCGGCCGGAATTAGTGCGGAGTGGTACCGCAGGTGAAATATCCCATGCCCTGCTATTGTATCGGCTGAAGGGAGCAGCAGCCACGAAGCCACCCGCACAAATATATAGATGGCATGCTACCTGGCATCAGATCTTCCTCCAGCCAATTAATTCTCGAGCCAGCTTCAGCAGTTTAAGCTGCTTGCTAAAATGCTTAACCGTGATCAGGAGCAGGTACATGCCACTGTCCACTAACCTTACTATCGCGTCACTTAAGCTTGAGCTTCAACAACCGCCCTGATTTTAATCATCCGAAGGGTTAATCTTATAACCATTAAACTTTTAGTTACGTTGGAAATCCTGTGGCGGGAGGTGTCGCTAAGCACAAGCAAATGACAGCAGGAGTAAGCAGTAACAAATTGAGTAGTATGTTCAGGGCCTTGCGTTACCGCAATTACAGGCTCTTTTTTACTGGGCAGGGTATTTCTTTAATTGGCACCTGGATGCAGCAGATAGCCCTGAGCTGGCTCGTATATCGCCTTACAGATTCTGTGTTGCTTTTAGGTGCTGTTACTTTCTGTAGCCAGATACCATCGTTTTTGCTGGGCCCTTTTGCCGGGCTGGTGGCCGATCGTTTCAATCGGCTTAAGGTCCTGCAGCTTACCCAGCTCCTTTCTATGATCCAGGCTTTTACACTCGCTGTGCTGGTACTTACTGAGACGGTGCAAATCTGGCATATCCTGGCTTTGAGCGTGGTTCTTGGTATTATCAACGCTTATGATATTGCCACACGACAGGCTTTTGTAGTAGAAATGGTAGACAAAAGGGAAGATGTCAGCAATGCCATAGCCCTCAATTCTTCTATGTTTAACATGGCCCGCCTGGTAGGTCCTTCCATAGCCGGTATTTTAATTGCTGCAGTCGGAGAGGGGTATTGTATCCTGATCAACGCACTTAGTTATATAGCAGTACTGGCTTCTTTGTTCCTTATGCGCTTAAAGCCATTTGAGCGGGTGGTGAGTGACAGGAAGGTGTGGCAATCGCTGAAAGATGGCTTTGGCTATGCTTTTGGTTTTCCTCCCATCCGTACGCTCATCATTATTGTAGCCCTGCTTAGTCTGTTTGGTATGCCTTTTAGTGTGCTGCTGCCTGTATTTGCACGCGACATCCTCCATGGCAGCGCCAGTACCCTGGGTTATCTCATGGGAGCCTCAGGCATTGGGGCCCTAACAGGGGCGCTGTATCTGGCACAACGCAAATCGGTGCTGGGCCTGGGAAAAGTAATGGTCTTTACCATGCTAACCTTTGGCCTGGGGCTTATTGCTTTTTCGTTTTCAACGGTGTTATGGTTTTCGCTGCTTTGTATGATGCTGAGCGGCTTTGGCATGATCGTTACCATGGCCTCATGCAATACCCTGCTGCAAACTATAGTAGAAGACGATAAACGTGGCCGCGTCATGAGCCTCTATAGCATGGCTTTTATGGGGATGGCCCCTTTTGGCAGTATGCTGGCAGCATCTGTTGCAGAATACATAGGCGTCGACTATACGCTTGCTATCTGCGGATTGTTGTGCGCCGTCAGTATCATTCCTTTTGCCCTTAACCTGAACCACCTCCGGCAGCTGGTAACCCCCATCTATGAACGTTTGGGGATTCTGCCTGAAATAGCAAAAGGACTTCAGTCGGCTTCTAACCTCAGCACACCCCCGGAGCAACGTTAAGGGCTACAGGAACAGCTACAAGCTTTCCCTGTACCTGGCTCATCAAGCGGCATAAGTACTTTAAAAGTTTACAGACAATTGAATTTAATGGAGAAACAACTGCCTGGATGTTGCGTTCCTTAAACAGGATCTAAGATTACAGCCCTGGAGTATTCTATTTTTCATCGAAATATTTAACTTACATATCGTAAGGATTACTTTTATAAAAATGCTTTGTTACATGTCCATTTTTTGGAAGTAAACCAGCCAGCGTTGGTTTTAGTGTTGCTGCTGCTGGAGGGTTTAATTTTTGACTGATTAATCATATTCTGATGTTCAATTCTGCTGCCAGATCTGCGGCCCCTATCTTCACCGATTTATCCTCTGCGGAAGCGTTACTTCAAACAATGTTAGAAGTTTCGTTATCCTCTATTGTGTTATTACGCCCGGTAGGCGAGGGTGATGAAATGGACTTTTCAATTGAATATATCAATCCTGCAGGACAGCGCATGTTGAAAATGTCGGAAAGGCCTGGTGAAATGTTATCCAGCCGCTTCCCACAAACACAAAAAAATGGTGTACTGGAGTTTTACCGGCGGGCATTCAAATCAGGGCAACAGGAGCATTTTAATGTTAATTATCAGCAAGACGGGCTCGATAACTTTTTCCAGGTCTCAGTCCGGCGCAGCGGATCCCTGCTGGTGGTAAGCCTTACCGATAAAACAGAAGAAGACCGGAGTGATGTAGAACAGGCGCTGCGCGAAAGCCAGACACGTGAGCAGGCTGCCCGAGCAGAAGCGGACTTGCAGCGGCAACAGCTGCACAATATTTTTATGCAGGCTCCCGCCCTCATCTGCATTTTTGAGGGACCCAATCACATCTTTAAACTGGTGAACCCGCACTACCAGCAATTGGTAGGAGACCGGCCTATCCTTGGTAAACCCATTGCCGAAGCTATGCCAGAACTGGAAGGTCAGCCAATCTTTAGCCTGCTGGATAATGTTTATCAGAGCGGGGAGAGCTTTTTTGCGCACGAGATGATGGTACAGCTCGACCACAACAATTCCGGCGGTGATTTAGGCCAGAACTATTACAACTTTGTTTACCAGGCTATGCGTAACCTGGCTGGTGAAATTGAGGGCATTATGGTGTTTGCGTACGAGGTTACCGCCCAGGTTCGTGCCCGCAAGGAAGTAGAGCTCAGCCACCAGAAAGTTCAGGAGCTCAATAAGGAACTGGAAACCCGTGTAATACAGCGTACCCAGGCACTGCAGCAGGCTCAGACACAAGCTGAATTGCAAAAGCAGCGGCTTGAGCGGCTGTTTATGCAGGCACCTGCTGCCATTTCTATTTTTGATGGCCCGGAGCTGGTGTTTGAATTGGTAAATCCGGCTTACCAGGCACTATTTCCGGGACGGCAGCTCCTGGGAAAGCCCCTGCTGGAAGCCCTGCCTGAAATTACAGACCATGCTGTTTATCACACCTTCCGCAATGTATATGATACTGGCCAAACACATGCGGAGTTTGGTCTTTTAATCCCCCTGATGCGTCCTGAAGACGGCAAGCTTGAAGATCGTTTTTTCAATTTTATTCAGCAGGCGCGCCATAACGAGCAGGGCGAAATCGATGGTGTGCTGGTATTTGCTTTTGAAGTGACCGTGCACATTGAGGCCCAGAAAGCCATTGAAGCAAGTGCACGTCAGTTAAAGCTTATCACAGATGCTTTGCCGGTACTCATTGGTTATCTTGACAAGGAAGAGAAATATCGCTTTGCTAACCAGGCATACAAAGCCTGGTTTAACAAGGACCCGGCTTTACTCCTGGGCAGCCCAGTTAAAGATGTAGTCGGGGAAGCGGCATATAATGATGTGAAAAAGCATATAGACAGGGCACTGGCCGGCGAGCGTGTAGAGTTTGATGCCAGAATGCCTTACCGTGAAAATTTTGTGAAGCATATCCATACCAGTTATATTCCTGATGTTCAGGATGGAAAAGTTGAAGGCTTTTATACCCTGGTAACGGATGTAACTGAGCAGGTCGAGAACCAGAAGTCCCTGAAAGAAAGCGAGCAGCAGGCTACTAAACTAGCCACAGATCTGGCGACTACCAATGAAGAATTGCAGCTTGCCAACGAGCAACTTATCCGCACTAACATAGACCTGGATAATTTTATCTATGCAGCATCACATGACCTTAAAGCACCGATCTCTAACATAGAAGGACTACTACAGATATTACTGCGCTCGTTACAAAAGGAGGGAAATGTTTCTGAACGCACAGAACATTTAACAAGCATGATGCAGAATTCTGTAGAACGCTTCAAACGCACTATTGTAAATTTAACCGAGGTTGTTAAGTTACAGAAAGACAATGAGCATCTAGTGGCGCCCCTGACCCTCTCGGAAGTGATCAACGATGTAATGCTTGACCTGCAGCCGATGATAGAATCCAGCGGTGCAACCATTGACATTAATTTAGGGGTGTGCCCACCCATTCATTTTTCGGATAAGAACCTGCGCAGTGTTGTTTATAACATCCTGTCTAATGCCTTAAAATACCGTTCGCCAAAGCGGGTGCCTGTTATACAGCTATCCTGTAAGGAGCTGGATAGTTACGTGATGTTGTCCGTGAAAGACAATGGTTTAGGCATGCACAGTACCGATGAGACCAAAGTTTTCGGCATGTTCAGCCGCCTGCACGACCATGTGGAAGGATCCGGCATTGGATTATACATGGTAAGGAAAATGTTGCAAAATGCAGGAGGAAAAATTGAGGTAGAAAGTCAGGTAGATGTAGGCTCCACCTTTAAAGTTTATTTCAAAAACTTAGATATAGCCACTCCTAAAATCTAATAATACTAAACTTGTTTAAGTTTGTCTGAATCATTTGTATTCAACGCACTTCTCCCTATCTGAATTTCTTCTACTAAAAGATTTTTTGCCTGCTAAACAAGCAGAAAGCTGCGGGGTTGCTTATGTAGCAACAGGCTTAAGGCAGTAATACATATACAACATTGTATGTTGCAGTCCCTCAGCCAGGGAATAAGTGCAACTTTACCTATTTTTTGCCTTGATGGATCGCCCTGGGGTCTCAATTCAATAGGTGCACCTTGAGCAGCTTTTATCCTGTCGCCATTAACTTTTTACATTGATTAAAGAAAATACCGCTACCATGGAAGATCGCATACTGGGCCTGCATCATATTACAGCAATAGCAGGCAAGGCTAAGTCCAACCTCGATTTTTACACCCGCGTACTGGGGTTGCGGCTGCTTAAAAAGACAGTCAATTTCGATGATCCCGGCACTTATCATCTTTATTATGGCGATGAGCGGGGTAGTGCGGGTACCATTATCACGTTTTTTCCTTATGAAGGGAGTCATCCGGGAAGAGCAGGTGCTGGTATGGCAACCAACATTGGCTATAGCGTGCCCCAGGGTAGCTTCGATTTTTGGATCAGGCGCTTCCAGGAGCATAAAGTAAGCTTCGGTATGCCCGCAGAGCGTTTTGGCGAGCGCTACCTTCCATTTAAGGATCCGGATGGCTTGCAGTTGGAACTGGTGATTCCTAAAGGTGGTGATAACAGAAAGCCATGGGAAACTGCAGAGGTGTCCGCACATGTAGCAACGCGGGGCTTTCATAGCGTTACCCTTACATTGCGCAACATTAAAGCTACGGCAGCGGTACTCACCGATGTTTTTGATTATAAACTGCTTGACCAGCAGGAAAATTATTACCGCTATGGAACCGATGCAGTAGATCATGCTGCAATCATTGACCTGCAGGAGATGCCCGAGGCCAATCGGGGTGATGGCAGTGCGGGCACTATTCATCATATTGCCTTTCGGGTAAAAGATGAAGCGATCCTGATGCGGTTTCGGGAGAAGGTTATTGCCAAAGGGCTCAACATTACCGATAAAATAGACCGGAATTATTTCTATTCCCTCTACTTTAGGGAACCGGGTGGTGTCTTATTTGAAATTGCTACGGATAATCCCGGCTTTGGGATTGACGAACCATTTGACCAGTTGGGTTCTAAATTATTGTTACCCCCTCAATACGAACCGCACAGAGCAAAGATTGAAGCAGTGCTACCCACACTCAGCTAGTTAAGCTTTCAGGCTGGCTGCATGAATGAACAAAAGCAACCCTATGTTGTCATCTTTTAGGGGCAGACATACTGTCAACTATTTTTGGTGAATCACAATCAAGAGAATGGATCATACAATACAGCTCGTTGGCATAAGTGGAAGCTTACGGAAAAAGTCATTGAATACTGCTTTGCTGGCAGCGGTGCAGGAGGTTTTGCCAGAAGGAGCGCACATGGAGATTGTTTCAATTGCTGATATTCCCCCTTATAACGGAGACCTGGATCTGCCTGCAGCCAAAGAGCGGCCGGAAGCAGTCACCATATTCAGGAAAGCGCTTGCCAAAGCAGATGGGTTTGTTATTGCATCTCCGGAGTATAACTACTCGATCCCTGGTGTACTTAAAAATGCCATAGACTGGGCCTCCCGCGGAAAGGATTCACCTCTGCTGGGAAAACCGGTTGCGCTGATGGGGGCAACTCCAGGTATGTGGGGCACTGCACGCATGCAGCAGGCTTTTCTGCCTATTTTTCAATACCTGAATATGAAGCCGGTTTACAAGCCGGAAATACTGGTAGCTCAGGCCAATAAAAAGTTCGATGAAAATGGCGATCTGGTAGATGATGAGACCAGAAGGTTTTTACAGCAGAAAATGGAGGCGTTGCAGGAAGCCATTCTTACGCAGCGTACAGCAGCGTCTGCATCCTGAATTATCAGATTTACAGATGCTCACTTAGCATATTCCGGGCTGAGAAAGTATTCCCTGACTAGTTGGGGGTATGATTGGGTTCAACTTCATTGCTTTTAAGCTTCTGTTGCGGGAGCTATCTGCTGTTTCCCGACTGTCTTTTATGCTGCAGGGGCTTAGGTTTAGTTACACCCTGAGTGGCTTAGGGGGCATAAGCAGTAATAAAAGGCTAACGCAAAACTGAAGCTGCTATACGAATGGTTAGCTTGTTTACAGGGATTCATTTTTAATTTTCATATTTTTGCGAACTATTAGCGATCACATCATTTAACGTAGGGCATAAGCCATAGCCTTAAATATTTATGACTGAAGATAAAAGCCTTAACTTTCTCGAAGAGATAGTGGCCAACGACCTTGAAAAGGGAAAATATAAAAGCATTGTGACGCGTTTCCCGCCAGAGCCCAACGGCTATCTGCACATGGGCCATGCCAAAAGCATCTGTTTAAATTTTGGTCTTTCGCAGGAATATGGCGGTTATACCAACCTGCGTTTCGACGACACTAACCCGGTAACGGAAGATACTGAATACGTAGAGAGCATCAAGCATGATGTGCGCTGGCTGGGTTTTAACTGGGAGCACGAGCTTTACGCTTCCGATTATTTTGGACAGCTCTACGAATGGGCCGTTAAACTGATCCGTAAGGGGCTGGCGTATGTAGATGATAGTACCAGCGAGGATATTGCTGCACAAAAGGGCACCCCCACCCGCCCAGGAACCAATAGTCCCTATCGCGATCGCAGTGTAGAGGAAAACCTGCGCCTGTTCGAAGAAATGCGTGCTGGTAAGTATAAGGATGGTGAGAAAGTATTGCGGGCAAAGATAGATATGGCGCATCCGAACATGCACATGCGTGACCCGCTGATGTACCGCATCAAACATGCCCACCATCACCGCACGGGCAATACCTGGTGCATCTATCCGATGTACGATTTTGCACACGGGCAGAGTGATGCTATTGAGCATGTAACCCACAGCGTCTGTACGCTGGAATTTATTCCTCACCGTGAGCTGTACGACTGGTTTATCGAAAAGCTGGAGATATTTCCATCAAGACAGCATGAATTTGCACGTCTTAACATGACTTATACGGTCATGAGTAAACGCAAATTGCTGCAGCTGGTCAATGAAAAACATGTCAGTGGCTGGGACGATCCGCGCATGCCAACAATTAGTGCCGTTCGCCGCCGAGGCTACACTCCGGAAAGTATCCGTGATTTCTGCGAACGTATTGGCGTGGCCAAACGGGAAAACCTGATTGACGTGGGTTTGTTGGAGTTTTGCGTACGGGAGCATTTGAATAAAATTGCCCTGCGCAGAATGGTAGTGCTTGATCCTATAAAAGTAGTTATTACCAATTTTCCGGAGGGGCAGGTGGAGATGTTACCTGGAGAAGACAATCCTGAAGATCCGGACACCGGTTTCCGGGAAATACCTTTTAGCAGGGAGCTCTATATTGAACAGGAAGATTTTATGGAGCAGGCGCCCAAGAAATATTTCAGACTGGCGCCTGGTCAGATGGTACGTCTGAAGCATGCTTATATTATTAAATGTGATAGTGTTGTAAAGGACTCAGCAGGTGTTGTCAAGGAATTACACTGCAGCTATATTCCGGAAAGCAGGAGTGGTTCAGATACCTCTGGGATCAACGTAAAGGGAACCCTGCATTGGGTTAGTGTTGGCCAGGCTTTGCCAATTGAAGTGCGGCTGTACGATCGCCTCTTTAAGCTGGAAGATGTAAGTGAAGCAGCGGGAGATTTCAAGGATCACCTGAATCCCGATTCTCTGCAGGTGTTGCCGGTTGCTTATGCAGAGCCGGCGCTGAAAGAGGCAAAGATCGAAGAGCGTTATCAGTTTCTGCGAAAAGGGTATTTTACCCTGGATCCGGATTCTACTGGTAATAAACTGGTGTTTAACCGAACAGTTGGCTTGCGCGATATGTGGGCAAAGGCTGGAAATAAATAGGATGAGGTTGGATATATTAAAAACCCATCTATTGTTTACTTACAATGCCTGAGTAGGATTTAGGTATTAATGAATAGACAATAAAAATAACGTGCAATAAAAAAGCCCGGCCAATGCCGGGCTTTTTACATAATATTGCTGTAATCTATTTGTGAATATTAGCCATCTTTTACTGTACATCGAACTGTAACAGGAGGGGATTTGCTTCTTCTCCAAATAGTAATTTATTAAAGTTGAGTTTACAGGCTGTTGACGCTGATAGTGTTGTTCAGGATATCATCATAATTAGCCATGAAAATATCATGAAGCTCGTCGGCACTCAGGATTTTGCCTTTAGGGAAAGTGGTATCTGCAATCAGGTAACCCAATTCAGAGGCTGCAAATCTTTGTAGTGGGGTGCCGTGGTGGCCGGTAGATTCAAAGCTGCAGTCACCAATGGCAAAGAACAGGTCCAGGAATTCAGTTACTCTCTTCCAGTTGTAAGTACCACCTCTTTTGTGAGTCAGGTAGTAACCAGTTAAAAAGTCTGCTTCCAGCTCGGCCATACGGGTTGTTTCAGGCGTAGAAACCAGGTCTTCTCTGTCTACACCATACCACTCCAAATAATTGTTAAACTGAATTTGGTGTGCCCATTCATGGCCAAAGATTCCGGCAAAAACTACTTTCTCTTCAACGCCGGCATCTACCATTGCTTGTACAATACCATCACCGATAACGATTAGGTCGCCAGTGGTGGCAAAACCATCAAGAGATAGAAGGGGTGTGGTTTGAAATACTTCACTAGACTGCATTACACTTACTAAAAAGTCTGCATTGGCATAGGCCTGTGCCTCGGTAAGACTGGTGAAGGCCAGATAAACCGCAGCAATGGCATCTCTGTCCAGCAGTGTAGCATTGTGTTGACCATTCAGGGTAATCTCGCCTGGCATGTTCCAGAAAGATTCCAGATTGCGCTTATGCTTGGTAGCAAAATTTGTTAGCCTGCCGTCTGCGGCAAAGTACTGTGGAGAGTCATCAATGAAGGCATATAGCTGGTTAATGGTAGCCAGCAGTCCGTAGTACTGGAATTCTAATGGGCCAAATTCGCTAACATACACATCGATTACAGGATCTAAAGCAGTTGGGCCGCATTCCGTTGGTTCTATTACACCATTAGTAATTAGTTTGGAAAATTGATTGTCTGAACGATCAATTTTTACATTTAGCAATGTATTGAGGTTAGCATTTAAGGTGCTTTGGTCCGTGGCTGCACTGTTAACAGCTTGTGGGCCATTCTGTGTTTGAGTTTGTGGGTCTAGCGAATCTTTTTCGCACGAAACTGAGAATAAACCTACGCCGGCACAAAGTGCGGCAACTGTAAATGTTTTTAACTTCATTATGTATTATGGTTTGTTGCTCAGTACAAGAGTAAATTCATAAATTAAGTTCTTCTAGTAATTTAATTTTTTAAATATTTCTGAAAATGTGTATCTGAATTGAAAAAATGGCAATAAGTATGGTTTGTTTTAAAGCTTCATATTGTATATTGTGGATCTGATTAAAGCTAATTAATTTACTAAATATTACATTGTGGCAAGCCTTGAAGCTGGCATCATTCATAGCATTGTTTAATGTTAGGCCATTGGTTTTTTTCAGGGTATTAAGCTGATCTGTTTCTCCCGAAAATGGAAGTGGAAAGACCAAGGGCCTAAAATTTTGGCTGGAAGCCCATTAGCCCATAAATTTTATCAGAGGTTAAATAGTACAATTCTAACTTATATATTTAGTACACTAACTTTTCAAATCATCAAATCATTTTTATGAAAAACCTTCGAGTCTTGACGGCAGTCTTTGCCTTTTCTTTCATGCTATCAGGTTGTGAAAAAGAAGAAATCATCGATCAGACTAGTCCTGTTTCGGAACAGAAATCTTCTAAGCATGCTGCTGATGCAAACGGAAATCTTTCCGCACCATATGGTCTGAACCAGGGTTTACGTCCTCAAGAGCCAGGTCTGTTATTAAATACACACCAGGAATACCGGGAGATGGCACTCAGAGCACTGGGTGCAGTAGAGGAAACCCCTTGTGACAGTAACACAGGCATGAACCTGTGGCTGAATCAGCAACTTAATGACTGGTTCCTGGAAGATGGTACCCTTGATCCGGCCATTGCAGCTGTGCTGGGTACACAAATACTGGATTTGCCAACTTATAATGCGTTATTCTTTGAAAACATTTCAGAAGGTCAATACTATGGAGCAAAGGGTGAGCATACCAAAGTAATCACCAGGACCTTCAAAGATTTACAGCGGTTCTTTAACATTCCATCGGACGATATTGTACTGGCAGCCATGCATGGTAATATGCTGCTGGACCGGGAAAAACTTATCCAGACTTATGAATTTGTATATGGTTTAGATCCAGAATCGGCCGCTTATTATGCTGACATTGTAGTAGAGGCTGCAAATGAAATTCCTCAATTCAGAAAAGGCAACCATCCTATCTTTACATTCAATGCTTTTGCCTTTAGGGGTTGGGGCGATATTATTCCTAAGAAAATCATCATGGGCGATGGTATTCTGGAGGCTTTTTCGGCCATTGGTTATGGCGATGTAGCACCACAGGCTATACTGGCCCATGAATTTGCACATCAGGTTCAGTATCATCTCGACCTATTTGAAGTGGACCCTGAAAATGTTCCTGAGGCTACCCGCAGAACCGAACTAATGGCTGACGCCTATGCTGCTTACTATCTCTCTCATGCAAGAGGGGCAACCATGCAGTGGAAAAGGGTTCAGCAATTCCTGCAGGTATTCTTTAACCTGGGCGATTGTGGTTTCGCAAATGATGGACACCATGGAACCCCAACACAAAGAATGGCTGCTGCGGAATGGGCATACAATCTTGCCAACGATGCTCAGAAACAAGGACATATTCTGTCGGTGGAGGAGTTTTATGTACTTTTCGAAGCAGAGCTACCTCATCTGGTAACGCTTTGATAAATTGTAGTAATTAAGACATTAGTATGAAAAGGGTGAATTGAAAAATTCACCCTTTTTTATTGCTAAATGCTTACGATTTACGGCTTGGCTAAATGATTGTGTAACAGTTGATAAACTGACTTTCTATGTTTTCGTATGCGTACTTATTTGCACTTTAATAGTCTTGGGTATGCATATTCGTAAACGATACTCGATAGCAGCCGGGATTGTACTCCTGTTGATTATCATAAGACTGGCACTTCCTTATATCGTTGAGCGCTATGTTAATAAAACGCTCAATGAATTGCCCGGCTATAACGGCCATGTAGCTGATATAGACATAAGCCTTTACAGAGGTGCCTATACCATAGATGAGTTGCTGCTGGAAGAAGAGGAAGGGAATCCGGAAAATCCTTTTATTCACATTCAGCAGATCGATTTAGCTGTTGAGTGGAGAGCACTGATGAAAGGCAAGATTGTTGGTGAGGTGCTGCTGATCCGGCCTCAGCTTAATATTGAGGCTGCACAAGCAGACAGTTCTGGGGCAGAAGCGCCTGATCGTGAGCACTGGACTGAAGTGGTGAAGAGTCTTATGCCCATGACCATTAACCGGCTGGAAGTGCAGCAGGGAAAGCTAACCTACCTGGATGTGAATACAAAGCCGGATGTTACCCTCCACATAGAAAATATGTACCTATTGGCCCTAAATCTTGCCAATGTGGAGGAGGAGGGCAACCGGCTGCCTTCCAGGGTAAACATCACAGGTACATCTATCGGTGGTGGAAATCTTAAAGGCGATATGAAAATTAATGTGCTGAAAGAGATTCCGGACTTTGATCTGAAACTGCAGCTTACTGGAATAGACTTAACCAGCATCAATGATTTCATAGATGCCTATGGGAAGTTTGATGTGGAAAGAGGACGCCTGGATATGTTTGCTGAATTAACCCTGACCGATGGCTATGCAAAAGGGTATGTGAAGCCATTCTTTGAGAATTTAAAAATACTGAAGTGGGAAAAGGATAAAAAAGAAGATGGCTTTTTTCGGGCGGCCTGGGAAGCAATAGCGGGTCTGTTTGTGGAAGCTGCAGAAAATCAGCCCAGAGACCAGATTGCCACCCGTGTTCCGATTTCAGGCAATATCAACCAACCCGATACTGATATTTCCGCTACTGTTCTGAATGTATTGCGGCATGCATTTATTGAAGCCTTCAACAAGGGCTTGGAAGGAAGTGCCGCAGGAGGTGAAGAGTAGGGTACCGGCTTGAATGCATCAGCAAAAACTGCCTTCATCATACTGGCAATTGCTTAGTTTGCAGGCTGTGCCTGCTCAAAAATAATTTCCATTTTTATGTCAGCTCGGGCATATTTGCCCGCTTCAACCGGAACTTCCACAAAACCCAGCTTTTTATAGATGCCTATGGCAGGTTTAAGGCTGGTATGTGAGTATAAAACCAGTTTACTGGCACCCATGGCTTTAGCCTCTTCTATGGCTCTTTGGCAGAGGTATTTGCCGGCGCCCAGCCCCTGATAGGCATTGTCAACTGCCATTTTCGTAAGCTCTACAATGCCTGCTTCATTCCATTTAAGGGCGGCGGTGCCAATGATCTGCCCCTGGTAGACTGCAAAATATACCTGCCCGCCAGGTTTTATGATAGCTTCTTCCGGATTCTCCAGTACCCACTGGTCTATAGGCTCTACGCTAAAGTAAGCTTCTATCCAGGCCTTGTTCAATCGTTCAAAATAGGGCTGGTATTGAGGTTGATAGGAGAGGATCTCAAAGTTCATATAATAGGTCTTTTCCAGTTTCAACAGCGCAAGCATGGATCCTGGCGCAGGAAAGAGCGTTGTTGCAGCAAAGTTAATACAACCGGCTTCGGGTCTGTCATCCTGCTGACTATTTTGTAAAAGATGGGTGGCAGTTGCATAATGCAGCATGCGTTTTAGAACACGGCTGCAATTAGCTCAGGATACAGAACAAATAGAAAACCGCCTCCATTTTCACAGAGGCGGTTTGAAAGCATTCAAAGCGTAGTAGCTGTTCATTGAAATAGTGCCGTAACTAACAGAAGATCTTACAGACAGCTTAAAACAACTTATACCCAACGCTGATGATAAACTGTCGTGGACGAGCACCCATGTTGTCGTTAAACCTAGACAAGCCATATTCATAGCGTGCATCCAGACTTAGCATCATAACATCTGCTCCAACTCCAAGCTGTAAGCTGTGCACCTTGTCTTCTGCTGCATAACGAGCCGGGTCCCATATCTTCAGGTCGTTTTGTGTTTCTTTGGTGTACAGATTGAAAACAGGACCGGCAAATGCCCGAATGTTCAGGGCTTGTGAGTTGACCAAATGGTACCCCAGTAGCACGGGCGCCTCAAAGGTATTTATCCGAATTTTGCCGGTGCTAGTAATTGAGTCTCTCAAACTGAAGTTTGTGCCTTTTACTAAAAAATAAAATTCGGGCTGCACGTATAGCTTGCCCAGGTTTACGCGGCCAAAGGCACCGGCAGAGACGGTACTAAAACTCTCGTACCGGATTTGATCTTCGTTCTGGAGCTCCTGAAAGCTGTTAACACTAAAAGCAGCTTTAGGTCCGAAATTAAAATAGTCCTGCGCCTGTACTGAATAAGCGCCCATAAATAATATGCTGAAAAAAATAAGTTTTAGCGATTTCATAAAAAATGGGTTTAAAAAATTTTAAACGTCCCTATGCATCATACATACATAATGCTTTCCAGAAAAATCACTGATGCGCCATGCATGCAGTGGGATAGCTATTTCGTTTAGCCGCCAGTGCCTTACAATTAGGGTGAAGGTTAGCGTAATTCCTGAACATTGTACGGTTCCCGTCCTCCAGGGGTTACCCGTCCTCTCCCGAATCAGGCTGTGTGGCATGGTGGCTGGAGCAACCGGATATAGGATCAAATGCCATCTGTTATTGTATTTCAGGCCTTTTAGATTGAGGAATTCACTGCGCATTTTATAGCACTTGCCGTTCGGGTTTGTGACATGGACAGCGTTGCCTTTTGGGTAGCGGTGCCGAACATAGCTTAGGACCAGCGGGCAGTTTCGCAGAAAGACAGCAATAAAATTGGCAGCCCTTCAGGAAAGCCTTAAATTTTGGCATTAGTTTTAATAAGATGCATAGAATTCACCTTATTTCAGGCCCCAGAAATATCTCAACTGCGCTGATGTATTCTTTTGCCCAGCGGCAGGATACTGTTGTGGTAGACGAGCCCTTCTATGGATATTATCTGCAATACTCCGGCGTAGACCATCCCGGCAGGGAAGAGATTATTGCTACCATGCTGCCTGACCCTGCAGATGTGGTGAAGGACGTTATTTTTAAAGATTATCCGGCCGGGATAGTCTTCTTCAAGAATATGGCCAAGCATCTGGTCGGCATGGACACCCAGTTTTGTGAAAAGCTAAGCAATCTATTCCTGATCCGGGAGCCTGCCAGCCTGATTACTTCATTTGCCAAGGTGGTGCCGGAAGTAACTGAGTCGGAAATTGGATTAAAGCATGCCTGGGAGCTCTTTAGCGCATTAAAGGAAAAGGGATACCATCCCACTGTGCTCAACTCAGACATATTGCTGGAAAACCCGCCCCTGATTTTAACTAAATTATGTGTGGCACTGGGCATTCCCTTTGATGAAAACATGCTGCAGTGGCAACCAGGGCCTAGGCCTGAAGATGGTAGCTGGGCAAAGTACTGGTATGCCAATGTGCATAACAGCACAGGCTTTCAGCGCAGAGAAGCTGCTGTTGAGGCGGCTGTACCGGTCCAATACGAGCCGCTACTCAAGGAGGTGCTTCCTTATTTTCAACACTTAAATCAATACGCAATAAAACCAGATAATTATGCTGCAAAAATATAATCCTAAGAATGAGGACATACAGGTATGGGTAAACGGCCTTTGCCATCGTCATGAGGCGAAGGTTTCGGTGTTTGATAGTGTGGTGCAGGGCGGCGACGCTGTTTGGGAAGGTTTGCGGGTGTACAAAGGAGGGATTTTTTGCCTGGACAAGCACCTGGAGCGGCTGGCGCATTCTGCTAAAGCCCTGGCTTTTACAGAAATACCATCGTCCCGGGAGATCAGACAAGCCATTTTTGCTACTTTAAAAGCCAATGGTATGCGTGACGAAACCCATATTCGCCTTACGCTAACCCGGGGCGAGAAAGTTACCTCTGGCATGGATCCCAGGTTAAATACAAAAGGCCCAACGCTGATTGTATTGGCAGAATGGAAGCCCCTTGTGTATGATAATGAAAAGGGGATCCAGGTGATAACTGCAGGTATTCAGCGCAACGCGCCAAGGTTTCTGGATAGCAAAATTCATCATAGTAACCTGCTGAACAATATTCTGGCCAAGATTCAGGCAAATGTTGCAGGTGTTGATGCTGCGCTTATGCTGGATGCCAACGGTTTTGTGGCCGAACTAAATGATACTAACCTGTTTATGGTACAGGGGGGTATTGTGTACACCCCACATGCCGATGCCTGCCTGCACGGCATTACCCGCGGACTTATTATAGAGCTGGGAAGAAGCCTTGGGCTGGAGGTGATTGAAAAAAATCTTTCCCTCACTGAATTTTACAATGCCGACGAGGTTTTCTGTTGCGGCACCATGGGGGAGTTAACGCCTCTGGTTGCTATTGATGGTAGAAAAATAGAAAATAAGGCAGGTACCGCTATCAAAGAAAAGTTACATCGGGCATTCTTGGAAAAAATACCGGAACTGAGCGAGGCATTACCTTTTTAGATGTTACAGCAGATGCGGAAATACATGGTTACGATTGATTAAGCAGAGGTCAGTATACTTTGATTTTAATAGAAAAGGGAGACGATGCACAGCATGGTCTCCCTTTTCTATTAAGCAGTTCTACAGCTTATCTGCCCATCACCATAATTCTTACGGATTTGGATTCTTTGCCTGTAATCAATCTTGCTATGTACAAGCCATCCAGTAACTGACCTCTGTCAAAATCAACAGACTGTATTTCTCCGGCTTTGCTGGTTCCCTGTGCTACTACAGCCACAAGGTTGCCGTCTCTGTCTCTGATTTCCAGTTGGTAAGTACCTTCCTCTTCCATCATAAACTCAAAGGATGTTTTACGTCCGAAGGGGTTTTGTGTGGCTTTGAGGGTAACCGCATCGGCTACAAGGCTGGTGCCAGTGCCGCAATCGCCCAGCAGGTCGCCATGCGCCAGGTGGTCAGCAATGCCCTTGGCATCCAGACAAAGCGCTGCGCCATTATGACAAACCGTAAACTTGTTGCCATTAGGTCCGCAGCTGATGTCAATTACTTCAATAGTCACTTCTGCAGTTCTGGTGCATTCATCTTCGTTAACAGCCGTAACCGTAAAGGTATAGGTGCCGGCAGCGGTAGGCGTAAAGACGGGATTGGCAATGCTGGCATCACTTAAGCCAGCAGCAGGACTCCAGCTATAGGTGAAGGTAGGATCACCACTTGCTGTCAGCATAACACTTTGCGGGCCATATCCCAGGTAAATGGTTTCAGCCACACCACCGGTAAACACATCATTAGAAGGGGTAACGGCAATAGTAGGAGCATCACAGGCAAATACCGGCGGCAGGTCAAATGCTTCTACCTGGTCTATTCTGCTGAGACTTGAGCCCTGATCGGCACTAAAGCCCAGGCCTCTTTTTGCAAATGCTCTCCAGATCAGCTCCTGGTTTGCGCCACCATAATTTACCTGGTCTGCCAGGAGTATGGCGTCACGGCCATCTACAAACCCGGGTCTGCAGGCCTGCATTTTTAATCCGTCAATCACCAGTTGCATGGCCATGTTATTGCCGCCATTGCCATTATAAATATCAGCATCGAACCCATACCGGGCAATCATGTCCCAGGTCATATCCCAAAGCATGGTAGACCATACAAAGCCGATACCATGTGGTTGAGAAAGCGTTGGGTAGTTGGTGGCATCATACGTAAAATCGTTCACTCCTAAATCAGTAGAATAGGGGGCGGGTCTGATGCCATTGCCATCCGTTGGCTGGCTCTGGGCATAGGTACCGATACCTCTGATTTTTTCAGCTGTATCCCCGGGTTTCATGGTCATCATCAGGCCAAACCAGTCGCTCCAGCCTTCGCCCATCTGCTCTGCATTGCCAAGGCAGTTTACTATGTCCGGACCGCCTGTGAGGCGGTTAGAGATGCCATGGCCATATTCATGCACAATAATGCCATTATCAAAATCTCCGTCTACTTCCGGGGCCCTTTCTTCTTTTAAAGCAATCGTTACCTCTGTGCCGGCATCTAGTTGTTCTCTAATTAGGGCTCCACTTGCCTGGCTGATCATCAGGGCAGGAATACTGTATGAACCGGAACCTCCCATGGTAATAGGGCTTCCCGGAATGCTGTTGATCACAATCACGGCAATGGCGCCCGCAGCCTCTGCATTCGCTGCTTTATTCACAAATGGACAGCCACCTCTGTATACCACTGCGATGTTGCCGGCTATTTCAGCTGCATTTTCAAAAGCAAAGCAGCCTTCATTAGGAAAATCTGTTGCATCTGTGGCAAGCACAAGTTTACCCGTTAATGGTGTAGCATTCAGTTGAGCGCCCCAGGCAGCAATGGTAGCGGGGTAGCTGCCGGCAATGCCGGAAGGTGAAGTTACACTGAACATGTCCGGATCAGCAGGAGGGCTCCATAGATACATTTGCATTCTTGGGCTAACGCCATCTTCGGGTGTACCGAAGTTAGCATTATTGCGTGTTGCCGCAATATTTCTACTGTCCTGGGCCTCTGCCATCACCTGGTCAGCGCCCAGTCCGTCGCTCCCAAAGTTGGCAGCCTGAAAGTTTCCGCTGGCCTCATCGAAACCATACTGGTACCATACATCA
>JASLAE010000423.1 GCA_030147305.1 Cesiribacter sp. | reverse complement strand
GTCCACAGGCTCCTCACCCCCTCCCAGTCGAATGGCTACGGTAAAATCGGCAATGGCTTTAACATACTCCTGCTGCTTGTTAAATACCTCAGCTCTAAAATAGTACAGATCTGGTTCATTTGGCAGCAGGCGAATTGCCCTGGTATAGGTCTTAAGGGCAAGTGGCCAATCCTTAGTCTTATGACAGGCATCACCCATGTTGTAATAATAGTCCAGATTGGAAGAATCCTTTGCCGAGGCTTTACTAAAGTAGGTCTTAGCTTCCTCTGCATGCCCCTGCTCCATTAACAAAAAGCCCTGCGAATTTAAAGTGTTGGCTTCATGGTTGTAGGAGCGGCTATCGACATCAACAATCTTTTGCCCATAAGTGGTATGCAGGCAAAAACAGATCATCAGAAAAAACGTGAGGAAGAGGGAACGCATTGCTTTATTTTTCCTGCAATAACTCCCAATTCCAATGCATTAAAAAACAATAGTCGCCTGAAAACTTACAGTATCCACAACCCCCTTTGCATACTACCCTGAGCCGAAAAAAACAGTCTTACCGATCACCATAAGCTTAGCCTTGTTGCACTTGCTTAAGAGCAATACCAAAAAGAAAATGGTAATGGATTCGGTAAAGAAGAAAAGATGATTCATGCCAGCGTTGGTGAAGTCACGAGAATTTACGTTTCACTGCAATCTATGGTGACTGAATTTCATCAACTTCTCAATGAAGTCCTAATACACCCTTTGTTGCTCAACCAAAATCCAGCAATCATTAATTCAGTCAATGAAGCCAATATCAAAGGTATCTACGGGTTATGGTGCCTGCCCGTTTGATTAAGCTGCATGGTAGTAAAGGCCGATCCATCACAAACCGTGAGCTGCTATGGCTGTGTTTGGTCCGTGATGCTTAGATTGGCAAATTCGCCACCTGAGTTAAATCCAACCCACAGGCCTATTTTACCACTTTTACGATTGTTCAGCTTTTCCACAACAAGGCAGGGTTCTTCACTTCCCTCTACAAATACCTTTATATGAGGCGATGTTACTTCTATTTTCACATGAAACCACTCATCCGGGTTAAGCGCCTGGCCAATGCTTCGCTCATATTTACCGTTTTGTTCCTCCCTTAACCTTTTCCAGTCATATTGCGGGTGTGCAACATATTGCACGGCATGAATACGGCGAACTGAATCTGTGGAAAGAAAATTAAAGGGCCGAAAATAAATCGCATCCAGTGTGTCGTTATCCACACCATGGAAGGCTACCCCGACAAAGCTTCGCTGAAATGCTGCACTTCCCCGGATATCGAGCTCAATGGTACCGTTTGAAAAATCAGCTCCTTCAATCCAGGCAATGCCATCTTCTCCCAGATCTGAGAAACGTATGCCACGCCTGCCACTGTCTGTGATGGAACTAACGGTACGGTTGACAATCTCGAGCTTGCCCTGGTTGTTCAAATCATACACATCATACTGCTGGGTCTGTTGCTGACCAGCTACACTGCCGGCGAAAAACATAAGCACCAGCAGGCTTGAACACATAACTTTTGTCATCATATAGCATATTGAAATATCTTCTCCCTACGGGAAGTAGTGGATTACTGGCAGAGCAGCTCACTTTCTACCTTTTCCCAAACTTTTTTGAAAAGCTAGTCCTGGGGCAATCCGCACCGTCAGCACAACTTCATGACTTATCACAGTAATTGTTTACAGCACAAACCGATAGGTATATTTTATCAGGAAGATGTTGTGTGGGTACACGTCCAGCAGGCCTTCGGACAGCGATGCCATCCGATAGGACCTGTTAACGGGTAACAGCCCTGACCGCCCCTGGTTCCAGACCAGGAATAGGGTAGATCCCGGAATATACTCCCAGCGAAGCACCATGTTGGAGCGAAACTCCACTACATTGAAATCGGGATTACCAATTTCATAATCAATCGTCTGATCGCTGTTCTCATCCACCCGGTAAGTTTCTGTTTCCGGATTGTAAGAGATTTGCTGCGGACCAAACATCTGGAAACGCTGCTTATATTCGTCTGCTTTTGGCGTTGTAATTTCTTTAAATGAGCTGTAGTTGCCCGATGAAATAAAAGGCTGTCCCCAGAATTGAAGCGAAAGATTTGGGGTAAGCATATAAGTCAGGCGCATTTCCAGGCTATAGGTTTCCTGATCGATGGTGGCCGTAATGTAGCGATCCCGGTTTCCCTCACTCACCGTACTAACGTACTGCTGATCGTTCCGATTAAAGGAAATATTAGCCCCAAGAGAAAGATTTAGTGCATTGATAGGACGATACGCCAAGCCTGTATACAATTCCTGAACCCTGGCGTAGTGTTCATTGCCCCGAAAGTTATAGTGATTAAGCTCCAGGCTTAATTTTTTACGGTCGTCTGTGCTTATGGCATACCAGTAATTGAAACCACCCGGATATTTGATGGCTGGCCCGCCCCGCAGATCTGCATTAGAAACAGGTGCGCCCTCTACCGTGCTGCCCAGGCTGATTCTCCAGAAATTTTTGAACTGTGTGTGGCCATTCACATTAAAACCCCTGTAAGTATTTACCCCACCAAAGTCGAAACTTAAATATTCATTACCATTCAGGCGCATCCACCTAAAGATGGAAAAAGGCTGCAGCAAGCGATATTGCGCCCAGGTCCAGTGGTGCAGCAGGTCGGAGCTGTAAAGAAAGCCGGCATCGTTAAGGGCCAGCTGTGGCGAGCGCCAGGTAAAGCCTGTCTGCAGGACCAGATCGCCACTGGCTTTTCCAAATTTTAGGGTACCACTGGTGCCTGTTAAGGAAGTACGGGTGGAGTCCAGTGTTAGATGCTGGGCATCGGGCCGCTGAAAGAAACGTTCACTGGCTGTCTGGGTTTGCAAAATTGCCTCTGGGGTACCGCTCACATGGCTTAAACTGATATTACCTTCCAGGTAATACTTGCGGTCTTTCAGAAAGTGGGTAATGTCTAGGCCACCTGCATAAGCTTCTTTGTGCAAAAATTGCAGCTGTGCATCATCAATATCCCGGTTTACGGCCGTAACCATTCCACCAAAAACAGTCTTACCCTCCTTTAGGTCCTGCTGGAAACGACCCACCAAAAAGTTAGTAAGGGGCTCTACGGTGGTGTTTCTGCGTGCGCCATTCAGGTCTACTACTGCCTCTTCTTCTGCTGTTACAGTTTCGAGTAATCCCCAGGAAAAGCCTTTCTTGTTTTTACCCGTAAGCTTCAGGGCACCTAATATGGTAATATTGTCCGGCTGGTCTGCAAACTCTCCATCTGCCAGGTTGGGGTAATGGTGCGGACGTCCGCCTATTCTCCTGGAATAGAAAAGATTATCGAAATTAAAATTACCGCCGGCTACCGACTCGGTCAGGGGAAAGTTCAGGATATTTCTGCCCTCTACGAAAAAGGGTCGCCGCTCTGGAAAAAAGATCTGAAAGGCACTCAGGTTCACCTGTGAGGGGTCTGCCTCTACCTGTCCAAAGTCCGGATTAATGGTAAAGTCAAGGGTAACGTCACTGGTGATGCCTACTTTGCCATCCACCCCAAAGCTGACACTTTGGTCCCTGCCATCGGCAAAAGGATTGCCTGTTTCTTTCTCGAAGCGCTCTGCTTGGGCCAGCACAAACGGCTGAATCTCCAGCTGCTTCTGGGGCTTTACGCCCGCTATGCCCTGTAGTTCACCAAAAAGGTGTACCCAGCCTGGCGCATCTGGTGGAATGTACTGCCAGCTGGACCGCTCCTGTTCCCGGAATAGGCGTCTGTTTACCTGTAATCCCCAGGTATGGATGGGTTTATCGGCAAAGCGAAGCTGGCTCAGGGGAATTCTCATTTCTGCGACCCAGCCTTCCTGGTCTACTGCAGTCTTCAGGTACCAGATCGGTTCCCAGCTGGAATCCCAGTCGTTACCATTGTTGGAAACGGCTTCATCACCTTTAACGCCCGATACACTGGCAGTAAAGGAAAAAGCAGTTCTATGATCGAAGTAACTGTCTATATTGATCTCTACCCAGTCGCCTTCGAAACCATCGCGCCTGGACATCCGCTTAACAATTTTGTCCGGTTCGGTATCGTAAGCCCGTATGGCCACGTACAGGTTTTTGGCATCGTAAAGGATCTTGAAAGCCGTTTTCTGTGAGGGTGCAGCGCCTTTATTAGGTTCTAACTGGGTAAAATCCCCGCCCCATTCTACCGTGCTCCAGGCTTCGTCCTGCAGTGAGCCGTCAATTTCCGGAGCTTTTTCTGCCAGCGCCGTGATATATTGTTTTTTGGCAATTACAGTATCCTTTTTAACTTCTTTCTGGGCAAAGACCGGATGAAACCACAAACTGATAAACAAAAGGGATAAAAATACCCGCATATACACCTGTGCTTAAAAACTATTATCCTAAAATGGCAGGCATAGACCACTGCACGAAGGGAAGGTCGCTAAAACGAGCTATACATAAGTTGAAATTTTGATAGGCGGTGTTTTTCTGATGTGAAGGAAGAAAATAGCGTGAAGTCCAGCATTGCTGAAGAAAACCTATTCCAGTTCCCAAAGTGAGAGGTTAAGAGGAAGCTCGGTGGCCCTGCCAGCCCTCAAAAAATTACATAAGTGGTAGCTGAAGCCATATTACAAAGCTTTATCTTTCTTAAGCGCCTACCAAAACTGTTATGATCCTCCTCATCAAACACCTAAAAAACCAGGCCCGGAAGCAAATGAGCCATCCAGTCATTGGCTGGAATAGCATAAAGTATCTGCTGGTGGAGCTGTTTATTGTTTTTGCGGGGGTATACGGAGCTTTTATCCTGAGCACCTATAACCAGGAGCAAAAACAGAAAGCAGACCAGCAAAAGGTGTTTGTCGCCCTGCATAACGAGATTAGCGACCTGAGTAAACTTTTCGGTGGAATTGCCGCCTACCATGACAAGTTTAACGAAACGATAAAGCAGAAACTGGCTAATAACGAAGCCCCTACAGAAATAGAGAACTTCCGCTATGCCTCTCCCCAATACTCACTGGAGGTACTGGAGAGTGCCCTGCGCTTTAACAGTTTCGAAACCCTGGACCTGCCCCTGCACATCCAGCTCTCGCAGTACCATTCCGATATCCAGAAGCTTATTTATACCGAGCAGAAAATTACGGAAATGTCCGAAGACTATGTTATGCTATACAATGCGGGTCCCGAGGTTTGGAGAAGACAATATAAATGGTCCCTGACCTACCTGGAAGACAGGCGAATAATCCTGAGAAAACTGGCAACCAATTCCGAAGAGATACTCCTGGAAATCAATCAGCGTATCAAAAACCAAAATGGCAGCACAGGTGCTGAAAGCCGGGAAGAATAGCGTTCCCGGGTCTGCTGATCCATGTAGAGAAAGATTCTTAAGCATCGTCTATGAAGCCCAATGCAGAGGCTTTATTCCTAAGATCTCCCGGAAATAATCATGGCTTAAAATTCTGTGTTTCAGGCAACATAAATAAGCCTTTTACCCCCCGAATACGGCAATTGCTCTTACCGGGGAGCCGGTGCCGCCACGGATTTTCAGTGGAAGACCTATAAAACGAAACCGTCCGCGACCAATCAGAAGGTGCAGGTTAATCATATTTTCGTAATGCGTAAAACCCAGCTCACCGCAGATCCTGTGCACTTCTTTGTTACTAACACCGGAAACGCCGGGAGACATGGTTTCAACACCAAACGCAGCAATCTGTTTGCTGCCTAACCACCGGGCAGCTTCAGCACTGATTCCCGGGCCATGCGGCCAGTCTTTTCCTCCAAATGCTTTTCTGTAATGGTCAGTATAGAGCAAAACTGTATCTCCCTGCTGGATCTCCACACCGGCCATTCCACAGGCTACTTCAATTTCTTCTGGTTCTATCAATTCGCTTAAGCCTTTATGGGAGAAATCCAGGCAAAGTCCTTCTGTATAAAACATCGAGAGGGGCATTGTATCGATAGACTGCCCCCTGTTCTGCCGCGACATATGGCTTAATGCATCTACATGGGTGCCGGTATGCTCACCCATCTCCAGCCTGTTTACACTTGGTGAAACGGTGTCTGCATCTGTAATTCCCTCCCACGCTTCGTGTGAGCTGTGCATACTAATTTTTACTGCCGGAAGGCCCTTATAAACAGGCATTCCTGTAAAAATTTCCTGGCTCAGGTCTATGATATCCATCCTTTGGTAAAGTCAATTTATGAATGCCGGCTGTTGCTGCTTCTGGTCAGCTTTTGTGCACTAATCTATGAATACTGCTGCCAAATTTAAAGAGTAGCCTTCAGGCAAAGAATATATAAATTTTTAAAACGCTCAAATAATAAATGGTAAGGCGAACAGGAAGGCGGGTTAATAACTCAGTGGATTGTTGCATGACCTTGTTTCTATGGCTGCAAAAAAAGCCCCGGGTACATGAGTACCCGGGGTCTTTAGATTTTAGCTTTCACGCTAAGAATACCGGCTAGGTTAACCTGTGATTTCTTCCAAAAAAAGGCAGGTATCCTTTTTTAGGCGTAAAATCAATTAAGGCTTCCTGAAACTCCACACGCTGTAAAGATTTGGTTGGCTTTGGCTTACGTTTAGTTGTAAACATAACCCATGAGCCAGTGGCTACAGCAACACTGCAAATCAAAACATAGAACATAGTAATGCTTTTTTTAACTCCCCCGATTCTGACTTCCTCTTACTGTTCGCTTACTGCCGCATGGCGCAAATTAGGGCAGCAATTAGCCTCAGCAAAAGGCCCATTTTAATGATGGTGCGAATGTACAAGATGGCAGCTAACTATCCCCATTTTTGATAAAAAATATTTTCTGTATCAATCGAAGGATCAACTACTTGGATCATAATTTTGGAATAATTAGCAACAAGCAGGCAGGACTGCTGCCCAAGGTTAAATTGCCTTACCTAAGGCAGCATTTTTTATGCTGTTATCACACCAAGTGCAGTTGTGGATGTTTAATCTATTCTGAATATAAATCTGTCATCAGGCAGCCATATATAATCCTTTGTACATCGGTAACCCCGCAGCCATAATTTTCCATCAATTTTCCTTAAATAAAATCCTTTTGGAAAATCATCATCTTCAATGAGAGGCTTTGAAAATACTGTCAAAGAACCGGGAGGATTTGAATTTTTCAGGTAATTCGAACCCCCATTAACTTCCATTTGATCAATATATTTCAGTCGTAGTTCTGCACTTTCAGGGCAGGATAATCTTTTTGCAGTAGTTCTCCACTACCAATCCAGGTCACGATCTTTTCCCTTCCGCAATGCCCGACGCAAAACCGCTGTTAACGGCTGGGCTTTTTTTAATCCTCCCTTATACCTTCCAATGCTTGCTCACGCAATCCGTGCACCAATTAAAATTTAGCTTTCCGGGCAAAATTCAGACCCTTAACGAGCCCCGGAACCCCCTGGCGCTATAGTAAGATTGTGCACCGTTATGATACACGAAAACATTGTCGTAGCGACGATCACAGAAGAGCGCACCGCCGAGTTCTCGAATTTCAGCAGGTGTTTTTATCCAGCTCGACGTTTTTGTATCGAACTTTCCAAGTTTCTGCAATGCCCGATATTCTTCTTCCGTTAAAAGCTCAATACCCATGGTAGCGGCCAAATCCAGCGCGTTAGCTGCGGGTTTATGTTCTTTCCTCGACTCCTGCCCTTCGCGGTCGTAACAAACACTTCTCCGGCCTTTGGGACTTTCCGCCGAACAATCGTAAAAGATATAGTCGCCCGTCTTTTTATCATGCCCAATTACATCGGGTTCGCCACCAGTGCTTTCCATTTCATGGAGCGACCATAGTTTTTCAGTATTGTCTTTCAGCTTTGCCTGTACATCAGTCCATTCAAGACCTTTATGGCGGTTCATGTTTTTCTCAAAACGGGCTTTCAATGTGCTGAGTAGTGCTTCACCTTGTGCTGGTGACAATTCCTTTTTATTTCCCATTGTCCTGGTGCGTTATTTTGATTTGCCTGCTATGGATTACAATTGGTTTTCCCATGTTGCGTAAAGTAGCCGCTTAACCTGCTGATAACGGCCCCGCCCCTGACAGGGCCCATTGGGTAGCTTTAGATAGCGTACGGAATTTAGAGATTTTGTTGTATCGTTGCAATATGCGTCTTGGGCTTGGTAGTGCTATAGGTGTTATGTCTTTTATTATTCTTTGTTCCAAAAAGCTTTTCGTTCATTTGGCTCCATCGTGTCAATAAACAAGATGCCATCCAGAATATGGGGCCATACTGCTTCCATTTCAACGGCTCCAACAGATCGATTAATTGAAACCTTATTTTTTAATGCGTCAGGTAGATTCTTATCCCGGAAGTTAACTAACCCATACGCCACCCCCTGCTCGTGCAAGAGACTTTCTAAGGAACCTTCACTGGAAGTTTTCAACGTATCTA
>JASLAE010000415.1 GCA_030147305.1 Cesiribacter sp. | reverse complement strand
TCCGCAAACTTCAGCAACACCACCTACGATTGGGGCGCCATGCCCATGGAACTCAACAGCAATAACACTGCGGTGGCAACCCTTATGCAACATCTGGGGGTAAGTGTAGATATGGGCTATGATATTGGCTCCCGTGGTGGTAGTGGCGCTTATGTTATCTCAGATGCCAGTCCTGTACAGCATTGCTCTGAATACGCGCTGAAAACCTATTTTGGTTACGAGGAGGTGCAGGGTGTGCAACGAGCAGATTATTCGCTTACCAACTGGATTAGCCTGTTAAAACAGCAACTGGACGCCGGACAGCCTATCCTGTATGCTGGCTTTGGTAGTGGGGGTGGCCATGCTTTTGTGTGCGATGGTTATGATAACAACGATCTGTTTCACATCAACTGGGGTTGGGGTGGCTATGCCGATGGCTATTTTACCATTACGGCCCTTAATCCCGATGGAGTAGGTACTGGGGGTGGCACCGGCGGGTTCAACAGCGGCCATCAGGCGGTTATCGACATTAAAGCGCCACAGGCACCTGACCAAACGACCGAGCTTCAGCTGTATGATGCCCTTAGCCTGAGTGCACAAACCATCTTCTATACGCAGGAATTTTCACTGCAGACTGACATCATCAACACAGGTAACGCAACCTTTAGCGGAGATCTTGCCGCGGCGGCCTTCGATGCGGATGGTAATTTTGTGGAATTCATTCAGACCTACACTGGCAACGAACTTGACCCTGACTTCTATTTTGATAATGTAGTTTTTGCTACAGAGGGTATGGCAAGTTTGCTGCCGGGCACCTATTATCTGGGTGTGTTCTACAAATCCGGCAGCGGGGAGTGGCAGCAGATCTTGTCAGATTCCTACTCCAGCTGGTCTACACTGGAGATTGTATACCCCAATGATCTGGAACTTGGCGCTGCCTTTACCATCAACGATGGCGAAGAGATTTACAGCAATGGAGCGGCAACTATTAACTTTTCCCTTCAAAATGATGCAGCCACAGCTTTTGAAGGCGTGGTACAGCTAAACCTTTATTCGCTCGATGGTGAGTTTGCAGCCACTATAGACACAAAAGAAGATGTACAGGTTTGTGCTGGATGTAACAGTCCTGTTGCCTTAACTACCAATGCTGTAGAAGCAGAGCCTGGTACCTATCTGCTGGCCGCAATCTTTCACCCCAACGATGAAAACTGGGATATTGTGGGCTCTACCTACTTTACCAATCCTGCTAAGGTGATTGTTAAAACAGCACCGCTGGCTGGCGACGGTTATGAAAACAACGACGAACCTGCCGTGGCCTATCTACTTCCCGTAGAATATTCCACAACAGAAAAGACTTTTGCTACCACTGATGCCAGCATACATCTGGGCACTGATTATGACTTCTATAAGCTTGCATTGCCGGCAGATGGTAAATATCGCATAGGTATGCGGGTGCACGACGCTTACAACAGCGGAGACAACAGTACCTACAGCAACGATGTGTTATTCTCTTATTCAACCGATGGTGAAAGCTGGTCTGATGTGTATGATGATGTGATGCCAGCGGCGATAGAGGTAGAGGGCGGAAACACCTTGTATATCTTTGTGGCTTCTTACTTCCAGGGAGAAACCGGTAGCTATGGCCTGCAGGCATCAGTAAAACGCTTAAGCCCTAATGGCGTGGAAGATCCAGCAGTGCCTGCATTGGTCGATGTTTATCCAAACCCGACTACCGGTTTGTTGAACATCAGTGCAGCCCGTCCCTTCGATGCTATGGAAATCCTGAACCTATCGGGTCAGGTAGTAAAACAGCTTAAGCCCGGTGCCACCCAGGCCGACTTATCCGGCTTGCCCGCAGGTATGTACCTGGTGCGTACCAGATCAGGTGCCGACATAGACATTAAAAAAGTAATGAAGCAATGAGAATACAATTATTTTTAATTGTACTGGTGCTGCTGGTCGTGACAGCAGGCTGTAAAAACAATGCAACCATGGCAGAAGGATCTAAGCAGAAACCCGATGCGGTACAACCTGCATTTACACCCGGCCCGCAGGCTATCGTATTCAAAACTAGGGCAGACTATTCCGATAAGGTTGCCATAACCTTAAGCGAAGACAGGACAAAAGTTGTGGCTTACCCACATCCCAGGGACATTGCAAGAGAGAACGGCTTACCCTATCCCACGCAGCTTGCCGAAGGGTATTTGCTGGATAATCAAGGAATAAATAGGCAGGTAGCCTATACCAGCTATACCATGGAGGAATATGCTGCGCTGCCAGAGCCACCCAATGTGCAGGAGCTCTTAGCACGTGTTATTGACAAAGATCCTTTGCTGAAGATGTGTAATTGCGGCAACAGAAGCCGCTATGAAAACCCGGTGGCAGAGATCAATACTATGATCGGCCAGGGCCTGGCCCTTTGTAAAACACTGGTAGACAAAGCCCAGTAGACTATAATTTTTCAGATTCAATGATACAAACACAGCCCCGTTGCAAAACGGGGCTTTTTCATTGAAGGCTTGTAACCATTTAGCACAATAGTGGTTAAATAAAAGTAATTTTGTCAGACAATTATTTTTATAATCCTTGCCATCAAGTATCCGCAGCGCCCGAATTAATAGTTTTCTAATAAACCTGGCCAATATTTACCGCTTTGTTAGCCGGGCGCTGAGAAATGCTGTTATGCCTCCATATGAAGGAAAGGAGATTTTACGCCAGTCTTTCCAGATTGGTGTACGAACCTTTGCCCTGGTAAGCTTTACAGCCTTTATTGCCGGAATTGTTTTTACCCGGCAAAGCCGTCCCTCCCTTCAGGAATTTGGTGCAGAGTCGTGGCTTCCCTCGCTGGTGTCCATTGCCATAGTACGGTCACTGGGGCCCCTTATTACTGGCCTTATTTGTGCGGGCCGTGTAGGTTCTAATATTGGAGCCGAGCTAAGCTCCATGAAAGTAACTGAGCAGATAGATGCCATGGAGGTTTCCGGGACAAAACCATTTCACTACCTTGTAGTGACCCGCGTAACAGCGGCAGCCCTTATGGTGCCCATTTTAGTTATCTACGCCGATTTTATTGGCCTTCTCGGATCATTTGTGGCAACCAATTATTTTTCTCAGACTTCCTTTGCCTTGTACTGGGCACAGGCACTTTCCTCTCTTTCACTGCTGGATTTAGTTTCCAGCGTTGGAAAAGGTGTTCTTTATGGACTGGCCATTGGCCTGGTAAGCTGCTACACCGGTTACAATTCTGCCGGAGGCACGGTAGGGGTAGGCAAAGCGGCCAATACTGCGGTGGTTACTTCTATGTTTTTAATTTTTATTCTGGACCTTTTAGCACTTCAAATCCTTGAGTTCTTCCGAGCATTATAGCGCCCCCTCACCAGGAGAAGAGGTAATTGGCATTAAAGGGCTTCATAAATCCTTTGGTACCCTTACTATATTACGTGGTGTAGACCTTGCTTTGCACCGGGGCGAAAACCTGGTAGTGCTGGGGCGGTCAGGAACAGGTAAATCTGTACTGATTAAGTGCATTGTAGGATTGATTACTCCGGATGCTGGCAGAATAGAGGTGCTGGGTAAAAATGTTCCCGATCTGAATACGGATGAGCTGAACATGCTGCGTCGCCAGGTGGGCTTTTCTTTTCAGATGAGTGCGCTTTATGATTCCATGACCATTCGGGAGAACCTGGAATTTCCGCTGAAGCGCAATTTGCATATTCATGATACAAAGGTACTAAATGATAAAGTAATGCAGGCCTTAACCGACGTAGGCCTGGAGCGCACAATTAACCAGTACCCTGCAGAATTATCGGGTGGTATGAAAAAACGGATTGGGATTGCCCGAACGCTTATTTTGCAGCCGGAGATCATGCTGTACGATGAGCCAACCTCAGGGCTTGACCCCGTTACCTCTGAAGAAATAAACGAACTGATGCTTGAGGTACAACAGAAATACGGTACATCATCCATCATCATTACCCACGACATTACCTGCGCTAAAACAACGGCCGACCGGGTAGTATTTTTAAACGAAGGAGAAGTAGGCTATAACGGGCCCTTTGAAGGCCTTTTAACGACTAAGAATCCTTTGTTGAGTACTTTTATGGAATATTTCAATTTAAAAGAACATGAGCGAGCAAGATGATAGGCGCAATGCCAAACTAGGCTTTTTTGTACTGATTGGTATAATCGTATTACTGGTAGGGATTTTCTTTATTGGCAGTGCACGCAATCTCTTTAATTCAAACATCACCATTCATGTGCTATTCAACAATGTAGCGGGCTTGCAAAAAGGCAATAACGTATGGCTAAGTGGTGTAAAAGTGGGAACGGTCAACGATGTTGAAATCGCTTCGGATTCACTTGTGCTGGTGAGCTTGAAAGTGCGGGAAAGAGATCAGAAATTCATCAGCAAAGATGCCAGGGCCTACCTCAGCAGCGAAGGTCTCGTGGGCAATGCCATTATCGTTATCGAGCCCGGAACCATGCGTATTCCGGTAGACGATGGAGATACAATTAGAAATAAAACAGTAACCAGTACAGAAGATATTTTTAACCTGGCACAGGAAGCAGGCGAGCAGCTGATAGATGTGGCCGGTAACCTGGGAGAAGTAACCCAGCGCCTGCTGGATGGCAATGGTACCATTGGCATGTTGCTGAGCGACAGCACTGTGGCCGACGATTTCCGTTCTACGCTTGCCAACCTGCAGGCGACCAGTGCAAGAACCCAGCGCCTGAGTACAGAAGTAGGTCAGATGGTCAATAGGCTGCAATCTAATGAGCAGGGGGCCGTCTACACACTTATGAATGATACAACCTTTGCAGATACCTATTCGGCAGCCCTCAGTAACATAGAAGAAACCACCGCCAATGCTGCCAAGGCCTCACAGGAGCTGGAGCGGCTTTCGCAGCAACTGCAGCGGGATGATAATGCCGTAGGGGTATTGCTGAAAGATCCGAACTTTGCCGCTAACCTGCAGCGTACCATGAACAATGCTGCCGATGCCAGTAAAAAGCTTGATGAAAACATGGAGGCGCTGCAAAGCAACATCCTCTTCAGGGGCTTCTTTCGCAGAAGGGCCAAAGAAGCCGAACGTACCCGTAAAGATTCTGTCGAGCAGGTTCAGGTCAATCAACGGTAGTGTAGAGGGGAATCCGGTGTTTGTGGACAATACGTGCTCCATTTTTAAATTCCCACATTAAGTTATACCTTTGTTCCAGATTTTGGTTCTGGAAAGGCTTTCGCCTGCACCAGATGAAAAGGGAATCCCGTGAAAATCGGGAGCTGTCCCCGCAACTGTAAGCGTTTTTAAACCTGTTGCCAATTCCATTGCCACTGTTCCATTAATCCGGAATGGGAAGGCGGTGCAACAGGAACGTAAGTCAGGAGACCTGCCAAATTCTTTAAGTTTCAAGGCTTTCGGGTGAAAGGCTGCGGAAATGCTTAGCCGCTTTGCTGCGTCCATGCCTTTCTTCTGCTTTTACAACCGCCTGCCTTAAATTAAATCCGGGTATTTGATTTGGCTGTTGCGTGAAAAGTAAATCTATTTGGTTGTGCCTTTTCTTACTGCTGTGCTCACGGCTTAATGCCCAGGGGCAGGCCGATTCTTTACTGCCTGCAGTAGAAGTTATTGGTGTGCCTTATCAGCTGTATACAACGGGCACTAAGCTTCAGCGTATAGACTCAGCCAGGTTTCAATTACAGGCGGGAGAGTCTCTCTCTCAATTGCTTTTACAACGTTCACCCCTGTATTTAAAAGAATATGGTCCGGGCCAGGTGGCGACCGTTAGCTTTAGGGGCACCGGCGCTAACCATACAGCTGTACTCTGGAATGGCCTGCCCATCAACAGCCCTACGCTTGGCCAGTCCGACTTCTCGCTGATACCTGCTTTTGCCCTTTCCGATGTGCATGTGCAGTATGGGTCCAGCAGTGCCCTGTATGGCTCTGGCGCATTGGGCGGTAGTGTGCATTTGCAGAGCAATTCTCCGCAGAAAGAGGCTTCCCATGCCCGTGCACGCATAGAAGGGGGGAGCTTTGGCAGGCTTTTTACCGGAGCAGCGGTTGCCTATGGTAGGTCCCGGTGGCATGCCGATACGCGTGTCTATCAACAGGTGGCAGCAAATGATTTTCCCTATACCCTGCCAAACCAGGTAAAAGAATACAACCGCAACAGTGCTATAGATCAGAAAGGGGCTGTTCAGAATTTAAGGTATTATAGTGGCAGCAGGGGTGTGTGGCAGCTAAATACCTGGTGGCAGCATACCAGTCGGGAGGTGCAGCCGCACATGGGAGACCGTACAAGCCAGGATCAGCAGCAGGATGAACACCTGCGTGTAAACCTGCAGTACAAGCAGGAAGGTGAGCAGACCGCCTGGCAGTTGCGTGGGGGTTGGGTGGAAGAAAAGCTTGTTTTTAACGGTAGTCCTTTTAGATCACGACAGCTTATTACAGATGCCCAGCTGGAATATTTCGTATCCAAGCGATTGTCTCTGCAGACTGGTGCCCGCCTCAACCATATCAGCGCCCGCAACAATTCTTATGTGCAGGGAGAGGCTCAGGAACTGCGCACCGATCTTTTTGGGATGTTGCATTGGGTAATGCTTCCTGACTGGACCCTTAGTGCTAATGTTCGGCAGGTGCTGGTAAAGGGATATGGGGCACCCCTGACCCCTTCTGTAGGTTTGGAAGGTAAAATTTTAAGCAGAGGACAACATACTGCAGGACTACGCATGTCTGCCGGCAGAAGTTATCGGGTGCCTACGCTTAACGAACGCTTCTGGCCCGTAACGGGTAATCCTTCCCTACGGCCGGAAGTTAGCTGGAGTGCCGAGGCGGGTCTGGATTATACCTATCGTTTTATGGGTGGCCGGGAAATCAGGT
>JASLAE010000363.1 GCA_030147305.1 Cesiribacter sp. | reverse complement strand
AACAAATTTCCAATGCGTATCAGCCCTGCAAAAGAGCCTACGATTACCAGCCGGTCTAACACCCAAAAGTAACTTTGGTCTGGCTTTTTTCGGGTATAGAGGTAAATTGAAATCATAATCGCCAGAGTAGCACCATGACTGGCTAAGCCCATAAATGGTGGTGTAACCATACCAGTAAACCACTTGAACGGTTCTTGTAACAGGAGCTCCCATTCATAAAAAATGAAATGGCCCAGCCGGGCTCCAATGATAATAGCAATAACTACATAAATTGTTAGTTTCTCAATATCAGATGATGGTTTTGCCTCTTGCCGGAAGATAAAATACATCAGCTGCTGTCCTAAAAGAATACTTAAAGCAAAGAAAAACCCATACCAGGTAATGGGAAGTGTAGTGTTAAAAATGTCTATAGTAAAAATTACGGGATCTAGATCCCAAACGATAAACTGCATGATTCCTGCATTCATATACATAGTTGAGATTAAAGCACCCAGCTGGGCAAACAATTATGAATTCAACAGCCTGTTAGGGTGATCAACAGTAGACTCATGCAAACATTGATCAGGACTCTGGAGTAACGCTCATACCACAAAATAGGCTGCAAGGGCCTTTCCAGCAGGTGCTCAAAATCAGCCTGGCTCCAATGGTAGCGTTCCTCAGTCTGTTCCTGATAAGATTTCCAAAGCGGTTTTAATTCATCCAAATTCATAGGATATGCGGTTTCAGTAACTTCTCAAGCTTTTTCTTAATTCTATTAATCCGCGTACTCACGTTGGTCTTACTCATCTCCAGCATACCGCTTATCTCTTCATAGCTGTGTTCCTCCAGGTAGAGTAAAACTACTGCTCTGTCTGTTTCAGAAAGCAGCTGTATGGCATCATATAGCGCTTGAGTCGATTCCTCAAGATGGGCTTGGTGATCATCGGCAGGATCTGGAATTTCCCAGAACTCATCAGTAATAAACTCCCGGATGGGCAGTGTTTTCTCTTTTCGTTTTCTGGTGAAGATTGTATTAAGTGCTACCCGGTAAATCCAGGTTGATACCTTAGACTTAGCCTGAAAAGTAGGGTAAGATTTCCAGAGCTGGAGAACAATTTCCTGAAAGAGGTCTTCACGGTCTTCTGACAAAGGGAAATACATACTGCAAAGGCTCCATACCAACTTTTGCTGGGAAGTAAGCAGTTGTATAAACTCTTTTTGTAAGATTTCCTGATTCAAAGCCCGTTGTTAAAAAGCCATTTATAGCATTAGTAGTAAATGAGCTGAAAAAAGTCACAGAAAAGAAATAATTTATTTTAGAGTGATTCCTGGAGGCAAAGAATTTAGCTGGTCCCAAGAAATAGGGAGTGGATACCTGATCTGGCTGCAATAAGAAGAAAAGGCTTCGTGGTTAGGATTTGTGGGTGGAGCAATTCTTTAGCCTTATGGAGATGAGTAACCTGCAGCCAGCTAATTTCGGCAGAGTCTATGTTGCATATGGTTGTTTTTTATCATCCTAGCCATTTTATGAGACAGGAAAATTGACAAAGTAGTGTCTGATATATTTGGTAATACCGATAGCATTTTTGCTCTAATGGGGATGAACATTATCATGAATTTTCCAAGAAATAAAACTTCTATTCCTAGAGCTTCTGCCCCTCTTTATTCCTTCAAATGCAAAATTTGATATTTGTGCCATACCTGTAGCTTAAAATTAGCTTTCCAGTATACGGATGCGATAAGTGAGTCAAATAATTCAATTTTTTCTTTTCCAAAATAGCTATAGTAATTCCAATGAAAGCTTATAGTTCATTAGAAAATCAATTCATAATGCTTCTTCTTTATTTAGTTGCCTTTTGAACCTCGTCTGTGTATCAGTCACATCATTTCAGAAGGTGATCAAATTTCTCTAGTAATCTTTTGTGTGAAAGTTTTTGAGTATGAAAGACTGTGGTCTGGAGCCAACAATTTCAAAGAAACTGTTGCTGAAGGTAGGTACACTCTCATAGCCTACCGCGTAAGCTGTTTCCGCCACGTTGGCACCTGGATGGTTTAGGAGTTCGAGTGCTTTGATGATCCGGGCAACTTTCAGGAAACCGGCAAACGACATACCTAATTCCTGTTGAAAAAGCCGGGAGATCGTACGAGTCGACAAAGCCATCGTTTCAGCTACCTGCTCAATGGTAATTCTATTCGATAAATCCAGAAATAACAGCTTAATGATCGCCTCAACTTTTGGATGTTGTGAAGCCGGTAGCCGTAGGCCCAGGGATGTGCCCCGCAGATCAGGCAATATCAATTTTAGGGCCTCCATAAAAGCATGTTCTTCTGTACTCACGCTGGAGGTGTTTACCCAACGCTCGGTATATACAATCATTTCCCTTAGCAGATCACTTACCTGAAACACACTTAGCTCCTGATAGAATGAATGAGTAACAGTAGGTTCGATGGTAAAATAAAGGGTCCGCAGGAAAAGGTTCGGGGATGATGAGGTAACCATATGTACCTGCTGGGCGGGAATCCAGGCGCAGTGCCGGGCCGGCAGTAGAAAGTTATTGCTGGCCGTATAAAGTCGCGTCACGCCCTCTTCGGCATAGAGCAGCTGTCCCTTGGTATGCAGGTGCCAGTCCGTTTTCAGGTCTGCTGTCCTTTTATGCAGGCTGATCCAGGCTTTGGGACTGTCTTCCACATAGGGATCAAGCGAAACTGTTGCAGGTTGGACCAAATGTCTCATAAAGATAAATGATTGGCTAAATCAGATAATTCTGTCAAGTATACGCTAATTACCTTTGCTATTATTCTTACCATCGCTCTTTTTATCAGGATGTGCATAAATAATCAAACCTTAAATCTTATACAGTAATGAAAATAGCAATAATAGGCACTGGCCGCATGGGCAAAGCCTTGCTGAAAACTTTCTCGAAGTCTTATCCAAACAGCATCCTGTTCAGCAGTCGCAGCGAACAAAGGGCACAGCAAGTACTTCAAGAACTTTCCCTCAACCAGGAGGTAGTATCGCTGGAAGAGGCTCTGAAAGCAGACATTATTATACCGACCCTCTGGTTCAGGGATTTACTCCCCTGGTTGGAAGAAAACAAAGAGCAGCTGAAAGGCAAGATTGTACTTGATATCACCAACCCATTCAATGCTGCCTTTGATGATTTCACCACGCCTTACGACACCTCCTCAGCAGAAGAGGTGCAGAAGATAGTTCCGCAAAGTATGGTGGTAGGTGCTTTCAAAAACACCTATTGGGTCGTTTTTGATCAGCCCGTATTGCAGGGATTAATGAGTGACGTGTATGTAACCTCTGATCACGAGCAGGCATCAAATACAGTGATTCAAGTGCTAAAGCCCCTCCCCTTCAGGGTATTGAATGCCGGATCCTTAAAAAATAATCGCACCATTGAGCGCATGACGCTGCTCTCACGAGAGCTTGCCATGAAAGCTGGTAATTATCCCCGAATCTCTTTCAATCTCTGGGGCCTGGAGCATGAGGGACTGCAAACAGAGCGTGAATAGACACTTTTATAACGATCGAACCATCGTGCAGCTTTGAATAGCAGTAGTTGCATCTGACATTGTCTAAAGATCCCAAGGAGTATACCCATTTGCTTAAGCAGGCCCAACATTCACTTACACAATAGTAAACTAGCATATGAAATTCAACGCATTAATTCCAACCCTGCTTCTGTTCTTATCCTGTTGCGTAAGTGAGCGCACAGTTTCCGGGGAAGGCTACGTGTAGGTAGAAGGAGGCCATATCTGGTATAAAAAGGAAGGAATGGGAAAGGGCACACCATTACTAATCATCCATGGAGGACCTGGAAGCCGAAGCTGCGATGGCATTCCTGTATACACTGCGCTTGGAAATGAAAGACCAATCATCTTCTATGATCAGCTTGGCTCAGGTAACTCCGATAGACCTGACGATACGAGCCTTTGGAACCTCCCGCGCTTTGTTGATGAAATTACAGCACTGCGAAGAGAATTAAACTTAGAGGAACTCCATATTTTAGGAAATTCATGGGGTGCCGCTATTGCTGTAGAATACCTGCTTACACAACAACCCAAAGGTGTAAAATCAGTTATCTTTTCCGGCCCATTATTAAGCTCTTCCAGATGGATGGAAGATGCTAAAATTCTACTGGCTCAACTACCTCAAAATTTGCAGGATACAATCCAAAAGTATGCGCTGCTAGAACAGTTTGATGCTCCCGCTTACCTGGCTGCTACAGATTCCTTTTATGTAAGACACCTCTCCAGAAAGTGGGGAACAGTAAGTTCACCAGCCACTTGTGATGGGGTGGCTAAATTCAATACACAGATTTACCAGTATATGTGGGGGCCTACCGAATTCAATGCCACTGGCACCTTAAAACATTTTGACAGAACGGATCGCCTCCATGAATTAAAGTTGCCTGTGTTATTTGTAACCGGTCAGTATGACGAAGCAAGACCTGAAACCATGTATGCCTTTCAAAAAAAGGTGAAGCATGCAAAGGTGGAAATTATTGAAAACTCAGGACATATGAAAACCATCGATAATCCCCATCTATTCATAAAGGTCGTCCGCGAATTCCTTGCCCAGCAAGGTTAAATTGTTCAGCCTGTTTAAAAATAACCTCACGCTTACTCCCGAATTTTTATGAAAACAACCCTTTCTGCTAAAGCAGGTTTTAGCAGCATCTGCCGCTTGGGCTGCATTTTACTTTTGACTACTTCTTTCACCGTTTTTTCCAATTCCTCACCAACATTAAATTCAATATATATGAATAATACATCCAAAGCAGGTAATGCTGATTCCCTTTTGATCTCCAGAATTTGGCATGGCTGGACCACCAAAGAAAATGCAGATCGCTTTGAGAGACTTCTAACTGATGAGGTGCTGCCGGGAATTGAAAGAAACAAACCCAAAGGATACCGCGGAATTCAGCTACTAAGACGGGAGGGAAGCAATGAAGCAGAATTTACTACGATTATGTGGTTTGAATCTATAGAAGCTGTGAAAAATTTTGCTGGAGAGGAATACGAAAAAGCTCATATGGATCCAAAAGCAGCTTCCCTGCTTTTGCGCTATGACACTACTACGGCACATTTGCAGCTCCGCTACTCAACGTCTACTTTCTGACAAAAGGGTCTTCTATTCCCATAACCAAACAAGGTTGCACTAGCACTGCTAAAATTGTAGCAAAGAAAATGGGTATACTCAAGTAACCACCACATAGCTCTCCCCTATGTTATCGCTTATACCGCGCCTCTGCCTGCTCCATGGTCTCATCTACGATATCCTGCAGCTCGGTTTATGACTGGGTGGGCTGAATGGGGAATTGCATGCCTGCCATGGATTGCTGAAACTGCTGGCTATAGACTCTTCCTACCGGCAGTTTTAGGGAGCCAAGGCTTACCTCATGGCTGGTAAATGCGCTTATGTTCAGTAGGGAAACGATGTAAGAACGATGGATACGCACAAAGAGGCTTTTTGGCAGCATGTTTTCCAGTGTAGAAAGTAGCTGTTTTACCAGCAGCGGTCTGCTATTAAGCCGATGAATTTTAACATAATCCTTCAGGCTTTCCACATATAGAATCTCTTCCAGCAGCACCTTTACCATTTGCCGATCGGCACGGAAGTACAAAAAGGGAGGTGTGGTAATGGCTACTGTCTCTTCTCGCTCAACCGGTCCCGGGCTAAGGTGTACTTTGTTCACTGCCGTAAGAAAACGCTCGAACGAAAAAGGCTTCAGCAGGTAATCAACGGCATTCAGCTCAAAAGCATCTACGGCATATTCTTTAAATGCTGTGGTAAAAATTACGCTGGGCGGATTCCGTAGTGTTCTGATAAAGGAAAGGCCACTCAGCTGGGGCATTTTTATATCCAGAAAAAGCAAATCGATGGAATACTGGTGCAGGTACTCCATGGCGGTAAAAGCATTGCTGCAGCTACCAATTAACTTTAGCTGCACAGTAGCTGCAACGTATTTTTCGAGGACCTGTAAAGCCGGCGGTTCGTCATCCACCAGTAAGCAGTTAAGCTGTGGCATGGGGTATGGGGGCTAAAGTGGAAAAGTGGTGGCCCGGTTCGGCTTGTTTATCTGCATCTTCCAGCAGGCTGAGCTGCAGGTTTACTATAAAAACCTCTGCGTCTTCCGTAATGTTGAGCTGGTGTTTTCCAGGGTAGAGCAGTTCCAGCCGTTTCTTAACATTCTGCAGGCCTATGCCCCCTACGGTTTTCTCTTCCACTATTTTTTCTTTGCTGTTGATGAGCCTGAAATGCAGGTGGTCTTCCGTTAGCTGCAGGTCCAGGCTTATCCAGCACTGATCCAGCTGGTTGCTGGTGCCGTGTTTGAAGGCATTCTCCAAGAGGGGCAACAGCAAAAGGGGGGCTATCATTTTCCCCTCGGTTTCGCCCCTGATGATAATAGAAAGATCCAGCCGGTTGCCATAGCGCAGCTGTTCCAGGTCCATGTACTGCGTAAGCAGGGAGATCTCTTTTACAAGGGGAATATAGGCCACATTGCTTTCATAGATCATAAAGCGCAACAGATCAGCAAGTTTAAGCACAATTTCAGGTGCCCTTGGAGATTGGTCCAGCGTGTGAGCATACAGGTTATTGAGGGTATTGAACAAAAAATGGGGATGTAGCTGCGCCCGTAATAATTTGAGCTCGGTGAGTGTATTTACTTGCTGCAGCTCCTGGGTGAGTTGTTTTTGCCGGTACCATTGCTTCAAAAACTTTATGGCCAGGGCGGTGCCCAGCATAGTGGTTTGGCCAATCAGGGGGGAGCCTACCCAAATGCTTTCCAGCTGCAGCAGCTTCAGCACATAGAAGTTGATGAAGTAGGCATAGGCAAGCGACAGAAAATAGGTAAGGGCGCCAAAAAGAAAGAACAGGAAGAATTTCCGGGGGATCAGAAAGTTGGGGATCAGCCAGTAAAAAAACAGGTAGGTAAGGAAAATATGACCCGGCAGAAAGACCAATACCCTAAAAAAAGTTTCCCCATATCTGCCCGGGGCGCCATAGCCAATGGTAAAATAAGCGATCACCCCGAGCCAGAATATCAAGTGCTGCAGCAGGCGCTTGCGCAGCAGGGATTCCAGATAAGCGGCAGAAAGTTGCATGGCACTAGCTTTCCTGAATATACCTAATTAATGCATTTTATCCAGCCATTTTGTAGTTAATAGACGAACAGCAGCCTTTGGTCGACGAAGTAAATGCTAATGCGCATAAACGCAGCCCGGGGCAGCCCTGCTGATTTCTGTTTGCGCAATCTGTACGTTAGGCGAATAGTTTCCGGACGCAGCAGGCAGCGCTTTATTTTAGAGGGAGAAAGAAAAAAGAACCGCAAAATCAGAAACACCATGAAAACACTACTATTGCTCCCCCTTCTCCTACTGGCGGTATTTAGCTGCCAGGAAGAGAGCTTCTTTGAAGAAGTAAGCACCCAAGAGGCAGATGCAGCCCAGCTTCCGGCCGAGGCAAGTTCTGTGCAAAGGCAACAGCGTCCTTTCAGTGGACAATTTGAAACCATTTCCCTTCCATTGAGCGCCCCCCCACTGCTGCAACAAAAAATAACGGGAAGCGGTCATGCTTCTCATCTGGGAAAGAGCACCTTCGAGGCCTTCTCTACGGTTAATTTTGCCCAGCAACCACCCTTTCACCTCGCTGGCACTGCAACCATGGTTGCTGCTAATGGGGATATGATCTATTCGACCTTTACCGGCACCTCTGTTCCCCGGCAGGATGGTAAATTGCTCGTAACCGTCCACCATATCATAAGCGGGGGCACCGGACGCTTTGAGCATGCAAGCGGACATTATACAGGCATAGCAGTGGCCGACAGAACGATACCGGAAGGAAGCATTCGCCTGGAAGGCGTAATTGCCTACTGATTAAAATTGGTCAAAATCCCGTAAGGCTTCTAATGTGTTGGGTAGGTAGAACAGAATAAAATATGCCCTGTTAATAAACAAGGAGCCCCATAACTACTTTATTGATCATGACATACAGCTTTTATATGTCTCCTTTTTGTACCACAATCATCATTGATAAACGATATTATATTGAGATAAGGGATCATTAGCAGCAAGCGTTACATTCTGTATTTTTTGTTGTAATAACAGTAATACCTGAAAAGCATACTCATCACATTAATAAGAAAACTGTCATTAAAGCCCCTTCTCGGTGCTTTTTTTTAGTTATCAAAGCATAACTTTTAGTGCCTAACTTCTTAAATCACAAATACACCATCAGCTCTGCTGAAACACTCCCAAATCTTAACCTCCAAGAGGTAGTCATAAAGATTTTCTCAAACTGATGGAAGCCAGCCAGTATCAGTACCTTATCCTTAAGCCAGTGTATTACTTTGGGAA
>JASLAE010000351.1 GCA_030147305.1 Cesiribacter sp. | reverse complement strand
CCCCCAGTTATCTACTGTAAGAATGGCAACAACGGTAAAGATCACATTGATAACCCCCATCACAACTGTTTGCAGCAGGGAGGCATCTTTGGCAGCACCCATGCTTTCAAAAATTCGCGGCGCGTAATAAAGCGCCACGTTTATGCCTACAAACTGCTGGAAAACCGAAAGTAAAATACCAATGATGATCACCAGTTTTCCATAGGAAAATAGCCTGGCAGAATGGCTGTCCAGTGTACCTTTGATTTCTGCCAGGATACCTCTGGCACGCTCCGGTCCATTGATCTTTGTGAGCACCTTTAAAGCCTCTGTATCTTTGTTGACCAGGGTCAGGTACCTGGGCGTTTCCGGAACAAAGAACAGCAGAAGTCCAAAAAGACCTGCCGGGATGGCTTCTGAAAGGAACATTCTTCTCCAGCCCACCTCGTTGATCCATTCTACTGTCTGCCCGCTGGCAATGCCCCAGTTTACAAAATACACCACCAGCATGCCGAAGATGATGGCAAACTGGTTTAGGGAAACCAGCCGGCCACGAATTTTCGCCGGTGCCAGCTCTCCAATGTAAATTGGAACAACTGCAGAGGCCAGTCCTACGCCAATGCCACCAATGATTCTGTAGAAATTGAACATGTACAATAATCCCATGGTAGGCTCAGAGGCATCAAAGAATAAAAACTCGGGGTAGGCCGACCCCAAAGCAGAGACGAAGAATAAAAAGGCTGCCAGGATCAAAGAATTTTTACGGCCAATGCCTGAAGCCAAGACCCCGGATATTAACCCACCAATGATACACCCGATCAAGGCGCTGGAGATGGTGGCGCCATGCACCCAGGTGCTAAGCCCCTGACTTTCTATTAAATAGGCCTGCACAGATTTCTCTGCACCAGAAATAACGGCGGTATCATACCCAAAAAGTAAGCCTCCCAGGGTGGCGATCAGCGTAATGGCGGCAATGTAGGTTAGGTTCTGTTGCTCCGCCCCTTTACTATTCTTTATCATGCTGCGTGACTGCTTTGTGTTTGATTTGTAAAGACAGGCCGCTTAGATATAGCGGTTGATCAGGTTCTCCAGGTATTCCTGCCTTCCACTAATGGTGGCAGGCTCACCATTTTCAATGGCATAGGCCCGCAGGTCTTCCAGCGAAAGCTGGCCCTCCTCAAACGCTTTGCCTTTGCCGCTGTCGAAGGATGCATACCGCTCCTGGCGAATCTTCCGGAAGTCAGATTTCTGCATGATGGCATCGGCGGTGATCAGGGCGCGGGCAAAAATATCTGCACCCCCAATGTGGGCGTAGAAAAGGTCTTTAGGATCGGTTGAGTTTCTTCTGATCTTGGCATCGAAGTTTATACCGCCACCCTGCAGGCCACCTGCTTCCAGCAACACCAGCATGGCTTCGGTCAATTCAAAAATATCGTTCGGGAACTGGTCAGTATCCCAGCCATTCTGATAGTCGCCCCGGTTGGCATCTATAGAACCTAACAGGCCATGATCAGCAGCAACCTGCAGCTCGTGCTGGAAGGTGTGGCCGGCCAGGGTAGCATGGTTTACTTCAATGTTCAGTTTAAAGTCGTCCATGAGGTCATACTGGCGCAGAAAGCCGGCAACTGTGGCTGCATCGTAATCGTACTGATGCTTGGTTGGCTCCATAGGCTTAGGCTCTATAAAGAAAGTACCTTTAAAGCCCTGCTTGCGGGCATAATCTTTGGCTGCATGCAGGAAACGGGCAAAATGTTCCTGCTCACGCTTCATGTTGGTGTTCAGCAGGGTCATGTAGCCTTCGCGGCCGCCCCAGAACACATAATTTTCACCACCCAAAGCAATGGTAGCATCCAGGGCTGCTTTTACCTGCGCGGCACCGTGGGCCAGTACGTGAAAGTCGGGGTTTGTGGAAGCACCATTCATGTAGCGGGGGTGCGAAAACAGGTTGGCTGTGCCCCACAGCAGTTTTACGCCACTCTCCTGCTGCTTTTGTTTGGCATACTCCACCATGGTCTGCAGCCTTTTATCATTTTCGCGAATGTCGTTGCCATACTCCACCACATCTACATCGTGGAAGCAGTAGTAGGGCAGGTTTAGCTTGGTAATAAATTCAAAGGCAGCATCCATTTTAGCCTTAGCCCTTGTAACAGGATCGCTGCCGCTGTTCCAGGGGTGCTGATGCGTAGGAGATCCAAAAGGATCGGAGCCATCGCCAACAAAGCTGTGCCAGTATGCCACGGCAAACCGCAGGTGGTCTTTCAGGCTTTTGCCGGCGACTACTTTATTTTCGTCGTACCAGCGATACGCCAGCGGGTTATCAGACTGGGGGCCTTCGTAAGGGATCTGGCCAATGCCTTTAAAATATTCTTTGTCTCCTAATAATACACTTGCCATGTCAGTATCTGTTTTTTGTTTTTGAGTTGTTGAATGCGTTATTGAATTTGTTTTTCGAGCAGGGCTTTCCACTGCTGGTATACCGGCTCGTAACGGTCTATGGCTTTAGGTTCTACCAGCTGCAGGGGCTGGCTCTGAGAAAAGGCCTCTTCTTCCGAAGCAAAAGTTTGTGCCCCTATCCCCGCGCCCAGCGCTGCACCTGCGCTGCCGTCGTTCTGGTACATCTCTACCGGCACATGGGTTGCATTTACAAAAGCTTCGGTAAATAATTCGCTGAGGAAAAGGTTGGCCTTGCCGGCCCTGATAACCGTTGGGTTCATGCCTCCTTCGCGCATAATATCCAGCCCGTAGCGGAATGAAAAAGCAATGCCTTCCTGAACGGCGCGGAACAGGTGAGCACGGGTATGTAAATTCAGGTCTATGTTGTGGATGTGAGCACCCACCATTTTGTTGTTGAGCATACGCTCTGCCCCATTCCCGAATGGAAGCACCCGCAGGCCATCGCTGCCAATGCCAATCTTTTGGGCCTCGGTGTTCATGTCGGCATAGCTGATGCTGGTACCAAACAGGCTTTTGGTCCAGCGGTTCAGGCTGCCGGTACCGTTGATGCAGAGGAGCACGCCTACCCGCTTCTGCTGGTCGGCATAGTTTACATGGGCGAATGTGTTCACGCGTGATTGCGGGTCGTAAATCAGCTGGTCGCTTACCCCATAAATAACACCGGAGGTACCGGCTGTTGCGGCTACTTCGCCGGGCCTGAGTACATTCAGGGAAAGGGCATTGTTGGGCTGGTCACCAGACTTATAAGTGAGCGGTATGCCAGGGGTAAGCCCCAGCGCTTCGGCCACAGCGTTCTTTAGCCGGCCATGCTCGGAGAATACCGGTCTTATCTGGGGGATCAGTGCCTTGTCGAAATCAAAGTAGCTGATTACATCTTCGGAGAGCCTGTTACCTTTAAAGTCCCAGAACACACCTTCGGAGAGGGCCGAAATGCTGGTGGTAATTTCTCCGGTCAGTTTCATACCAATAAAATCGCCCGGCAGCATGATCTGATCGATCTGCGCATAGACGTCGGGTTCATTTTCTTTTACCCAGGCCAGCTTGGCTGCTGTAAAATTTCCGGGTGAGTTGAGCAGGTGGCTTAAGCTTTTCTCCTGTCCGATGGCCTCGAAGGCTTTATTGCCAATCTCTACTGCGCGGCTGTCGCACCAGATAATGGAATTGCGCAGCACCTCCTGCGCCTTGTTTACCACCACCAGGCCATGCATCTGGTAGGCAATGCCAATAGCACCAATATCTTTGGGATTATAGCGACCGCTGGCGTTGGCCCGCTGCAGCGCTTTTTTAGTGTGCTCCCACCACAGTTCCGGAGCCTGCTCGGCCCAGCCTGGCCTGGTGGAAATAATCTCAGACTCCTGATCGGGGTAACTTGCCGAGACAATGCTTTTTTGGGTCTGGCTGTCTACCACCGAAACTTTAATAGAGGAGGTGCCAATATCTATACCTAATAAGAGCATATTTGAGTAGGGTGGGCTTTACTGTAATAATTAAAAATGCTTGCTCACCAGCTTTTAAGCCTGGTGCACAAAAAATTGCAATCGTTTGTTGTGAGCTGCAAAAGATTGAATGAAAGGACTTCTCCTTACATTTTCCGTTATGGTGTGCAACAGAAGTAAACCTTGCAAAAGGCGCAGCATAATTTTAAAATAGTTTTAGTTTACAATGTATATCTTCTTACAGAGGAGTTCTACCACTTTTTAACACAAAACATAAACTATTTTAATCTGGTCTTCCTTAAGGTAGCCAGGGAGATATTTCCTATTTTTCCCATCCATAGCAGCAGGAACCGGGTGGGATTTAAGAAGACC
>JASLAE010000430.1 GCA_030147305.1 Cesiribacter sp. | reverse complement strand
CTATCATATAAGGCACTGTTCTGGAAAGAAAAACCAATTTTTAATCTGAGTTTTTCTAATTCTTTATCAGAAATTTTACTTACGTCTTTTCCTAATACGTTAATATATCCTTCATCTGGTTTCAACAAGCCAGAAATAATTTTAATTAACACAGATTTACCAGTTCCCGAGCGCCCAAGTACTACCAGGTTTTCCCCCTTATACAGATCAAGGTCAATACCTTTCAACACCTCAAATTCATCAAACGATTTTGTTAGACCTCTGATCGAAATAACTTTACTACTTTTATCTATTTGAGCAACATGCTTTATCATAAACCTTTTTCTTATCAAACTCCCCGGATGGCATTAATAACTTGTAATGAAAGCAACTCTTCAATAAACACCAGGAACATGGCTACTACAACGGCAGAATTCGCCGCTTTTCCTACACCCTCTGTCCCTTTTGAAGAATTATACCCTTTGTAACATCCTACCATGCCGATAGTGAAACCAAAAACAAACGATTTAACTACTGACGAAAAAATATCCAGAAAAGATATGGCACTGAATACCTGTTCAAAGAAAGTTGCAAGGCTGGTTAGTTCATTCTGGTGCACATTTACATAAGAGCCCATTAGCCCCACAAATATAGTGTACATGGTAAGTGTTGGTATCATTAAAGTAGTAGCCAGCACCCGGCTCACCACTAAAAATTTATAGGGATTGGTAGCCGAAACTTCCATCGCATCAATTTGTTCGGAAACCTTCATAGAGCCCAGTTCAGCGCCAATACTAGAGCCTACCCTTCCGGCTGTAATCAGTGCGGTTACCAGCGGTGCCATTGCCCGTACAATCGCGATGGCCATCAAAGAGGGGAGCCAGGAAGTAGCCCCGAACTCTGCCAATGAGGGACGCGACTGGTTAGTAAATACAATACCTATGATAAAACCTGTAAGGGAGATCAACGGAAGAGACCTGACACCCACTTCATAACATTGCTTAAATATTTCTCTGAATTCATAAGGAGGAAAAAAAACTTCCTTAAAAAAACGGATAACAAATGAGTAGACATCATACAGTTCGGTAAACATTCGGTCCATCCTTCTGGAAATCAAAAATTTGCGCGACCTGGTATGGTTTGAATTTTTGTTGTCGTTATCCATTTGTTTGAGGGTAAATTATTGGTTTGCTGCGTTTTTTGCAATCAAAAGCAAGTTTTCAGGGCTATCTGAATATTATACTCTAGCCAGGTATAAATGTTTCATCCTACTTCTAATCTACAACATAATTACGAATTATATTTCTATATATAAGCACCCACTATTTAAACATTTAAAACTATTCCAGCCTTCCTGCCCAGCTCATGCCTTCTATAATATGAGGCATGGCATGTATATCATTAAATGTTCCGGCAGTATGGCCAAGGCCAGTATAGAACATACGGCTGTTACCCACCTGGTTTATCCAGGATATGGGATGATCAGGGTGCATGGCCCTGGGATACAGCGCTGTATAGGATGAATTATTGACCGAAAGCAACACCTGAAAACCTTGTTTCCCGCGTACGCTCGATGTAAAGTTATACCATTCATCCACTTTGGTCCATGTTGCGGGCAGGTGCTTTGTTGCAGGATGATCTTTTATTTCGGTAATGAGTTCTGCTTCAGGGGTCAGCCATGGTAAAATAGTATGATCGCGGAAACGCGTCCCCAGGTACTGGCCATACCATATCCAGTCATATTCAGTATCAGAAGCTGAATGAATACCAGCAAAGCTACCGCCGTTTTCACTAAATTTTTCGAACGCTTTTTTCTGTTCAGCAGTTAAAACAGCACCGGTAGTGGAGAGGAAAACAATTACTTTAAAGCGGCTCAGGTAATCTTCATTGAAGAAGGCGCCATTTTCAGTGGCTCTGACATCCCAGCCTCTTTCTTTGCCTGCTTTTTGTAATGCCTCAATTCCCACCTCAATAGATTGATGCCGGAATCCATTTGTTTTAGAAAAAATGAGTACCCCTTTTTCTCCCACCTGCTCAGGATTTGGTGGGCGCACAGTTTCAAAAACAGGGTACTGCCAGGGAAGTTTTCTGCGTACATGCAAGGTATATATCCAAACCCCGCTAAAAATGAGGACAATAACCAGGATAGACCGGAGGAAAATTAACAAGCTGTTATCAGGGTATAATTCACTGCAAATTACGAATTATGGCGTAAGGATTGTAGGCTTATGGTTATATAATAACGGTTCTTTGCAACAACAGCCTTGATGATACAATTGACCTGTAGCTGTATGCACTGATAAAAGCGAGTGTATGTTTGATAGTAATTATTTACCAGGTGTGGCAGCGGCTCCTGCCAGTATTCCTCCATCAATAGTTAACTCAATACCTGTTATGTAAGCAGATTCATCCGACGCCAGGTAAAGCGCTGCATAGGCTACTTCTTCTGGCTTGCCAAAGCGCTTCTGTGGCACTTCCCTAGTAAACAGTTGTATATTTTTTTCACGCTGCTCACCAGTACCTAGCATTGTTTCCCACATTTCAGTAAGAATAGCGGCTGGATGTATGGAATTGCACCGGATAGCATAACCCATTTCGGCACAATACAAGGCTACAGATTTGGTATGGTTACGGACAGCTGCCTTACTGGAAGCATAGGCAGCAGCCTGTGGTATGCCGACTAAACCCGACCGGGAAGAAATATTTACAATGCTTCCTCCGCCAGAGGTATTTTTCATAGCTTTAATGGCATACTTACAGCCCAAAAAAACACCATTCAGGTTTACCGCATGCACCGCCTCCCAGCTTTCCAGACTGGCATGCTCTGGGTCCTGTGGGCCCAGGTTGGCATGGTAGCCGGTAACACCTGCATTATTTACTACAATATCAAGCTTGCCTGACTGCTCAAGTATATAATCACAAGCCTTCTGCCATTCATTTTCTTTGCTTACATCCAGTGGAATATATGCTGCCTGGTTCCCTACTTGTTTTGCCAGTTGCTGCCCTTTCTCATGGTTGATATCCGACACATAAACCATTGCACCCTCTGCTACAAATAATTGAGCGATAGCAGCCCCTATACCTTGTGCAGCTCCGGTTATTAAGGCTGTTTTTCCTGATAATCTGTTCATACAAGGATAAAATCAATTCAATTTACTAAATTACTTGCCATTATTCATAGCTAAGAGCAGCAGAAATGGTAGAGGCCTGCGTACCCGTGGAGAGTGTTACGGTTTTTTTAATTGGATATCCTTCATTGTTATACTGATAGG
>JASLAE010000216.1 GCA_030147305.1 Cesiribacter sp. | reverse complement strand
GGTAAGCTTCCATGATACCAGGCACCCCATATATAGAGTCGGGCCGGAAGGCCAGCGGGTCCAGAAACTCATCTTCTACCCTGCGGTAAAGCACATTTAGCTGTTGCGGACCCCGGGTGGTTTTCATGTAAACCTTTTTGTTTTCCACATACAGGTCTTTGCCCTCTACCAGTGGAATACCCATGCTATTGGCCAGGAAGGCATGCTCGAAATAAGCAGAGGCCACCATGCCATCTGTAAGCACTGCACAGGCAGGAGCATCGACATGCTGCGGCGCTACGGAAAGTACCATTGACAGCAGCCGATCCAGGTACTCCTTGAGCGGACGTACGCTGCAGCTACTGAACAAGCCGTGCAGCGTTCTTTTCATGGCCTCACGATTTGCCAGCACATAGCTGATCCCTGAAGGTGTACGCACATTATCTTCCAGAACATAGTATTCGCCATCGCTGTGCCGAATTAGGTCTGTGCCGGAAATGTGATTGTAAATACCGCCGGAAGGGTCTAGTCCTTCCATGGCACTGCAGTAGTGGATGGAACTGACCACCAACTCCCGCGGCAGCAGCTTATCCTTGAAGATGTGCTGCTTGTGATAAATGTCATAGAGGAAAGCATTAAGGGCTAGATTGCGCTGTATGGCTCCTTTTTCAAGTTTTTCCCATTCCGGCGCTGCAATAATTCTGGGCAGCAGATCGAAAGGAAAAATACGTTCCTGCCCCTGGTCTTTATCGGTACCCACTTTAAAGGTAACTCCCTGTTTAAAAAAGGAGAGTCGTGCCTTCTGGTCCAGCTTTTTAAAGTCCTCAGCTGTGTACTGCCCATACTGCTTAAGTGTGTTTGCATAAGTAGCATGCACAACACCTTCGCTACTGAAAACTTCATCCAGCATGCCGGGAATGTTCCTGTAATGCTCAAACATCCCTTTTTTATTGTCGCTATTAATTTGCTGCATACGCTATGTCTGTAAGGCAGTCTCTGCAAAAGAGATTACCTGCTGATGTCAGATAGAATTCAATATATGGTCGGGTAACAGGATGATGCGTTATCAGGACAATTTCCTGCAATAAGCATCGCTTACACTTGTTCAGGTGCCTTAATTTGCTGTGCAACACTAACCGTTGTATCAGCAAAAAAAATATTAAAGCGCCTTATCAGAGGTTACGAGAGAAACTTTATCAAGCCAGGCCTGAGAACCCAAACGTCACGAAGCCCTACAGAGTTACAGCAAAGCGGGCCTGTTCGACTTAAATATTAAACAAAAACAATGGGGTCTGCGCTTTCGGCGTATCCTGGTGAAATCAACAGTAGCCGAAAGAAGCATAAGCGCGTGCAAATGTTCCTTTCCGCTGCCACGCAAAGATGACTGATCCTTAACAAAACAGCCTCAACAAATTGCTAAGGCTGTTTTTATATTGCATAATACTAATAAGAACCTTCTTTATCAGGAACCTGAAACTGTCATGTAAACCATAAGGGTTGCCAGCAGAATAGCCAGTACAATCACTGCTATGAGTGCTACATTATCGATCAGGTCTTTCTTTTTACCTGCTACTGCAGGCGTTGCCTCCCTGGCCTTGGCTTTACCTGGCTGCATGTTTAAAATAAGCGGTCTTTTAAACTTGAGCTTAGGACCGGAAGGCGCCAGCTGAATAACATCATCATCATGCAGAAACCATTTTCTGCCAATTGGCCTCCCGTTCAGGAGCGTTTGGTTGGTATTGGACAGGTGTCTTAGGCTGTAGCCGTCTTCGCTCCATTCAATGGCCGCATGCAACCTGCTTACCATGGGATAATCATCTCCATAACTGATGGTACAGTCGCTGTCCCTACCCAGACTAAGGTAAGGTGCCTCGAATGACTTTTCTGAACCCTGGGGCATGTTCTTTGCACCATCGATCATCACCAGTATATATGGAGAAGTAGGAACTGAAGCATTCAATGATTTGCCATTAATAACTTCATTGTTATCTGCAGGCTTTTTTAAAGCTGGCTTTGTCATATAAAAATCATTAACAGACAAAAATTATTGTTCTGATTGATCTGATCCATCTACCGGATCTGGATCTGATTTACCCTTTCTAAACTTAAACAGGCTGTCTCCCATTAAAATTACATCACCATCTGAAAGTTTTACAGGCTGATTAACCTGTATAAAGGTAGTTTTTACAGCAGATGTGTTCTCCAGGTACCAGTTACCATCTTTCTGATAGATGTTGGCATGACCCGCTCTGGAAATTGAATTATTTGCCGGGTCTAAGAGCGCCCGGTTCAGCGATATCATATCTGCTTTTAAATCTATTGTCCTGAGCTCTTTTTCATTATCAGCTGAAATAGCCACCAGGCTACAAACACCCGGATCAGGAACCACTCTTCTAACTGTCTGAAAGTTAGCTGCAGGCCGCTTTTGCCGGATCAGTGGCAGGGGTTGTACCTTTTCCTGTTCCCAGGGGGCCTCATCACTGCCCGCCATAACAACCGTTTTCCTGTTAGGATGTGAAAGCTCTGTTGCTTCAGGTACCACTGACTCCTTCCCTACAAGGCTGGATCTGCACTTGATGCATTCTGTAGCATTATATAGATTGGAATAACCACACTTGTGACAACGAACCATAAATAACAATTTAGCAATAGTATATAATTAGCTGCAAAGCTGCTTTTGTACCTGACCAGCAAAAGTAAGCAACTTATTATCCAAGTCCACAATGGTACTGATTATCCAGCTGTTACAACTTATATATTTCAAAACTTATTGGTTTATCTTCAACTATCCTAAACAGGATACGAAAATGAGTGCAATAAGTAAATGCTGCTTTAAGGAAGAAGCACATATGGTGCCAGAATAGGCATACAGTACGCTACCAAAGCGTAATTACAAGCGCAAAGAAGCATCTACTAGTTCCTTGAACGCTTTTTGCTTGCTTACATGCTTGATAATAGGATCGTCTTTTATAGCCGACCACTCTATTTTTCCTGTCTGAAAAGCTTTACGATATAAATCTAAAGATTCTTCCATTTTATTCTGGCTGGCCAGTACGGAAGCTTTTCCATACAGCGCCCAGGCGTCATTTTCCTCGATACTCAGTGCCTGATCAAAAGACAGATCTGCTTCCTGAAACTTAGATTCATACAACTCCAGCATACCTTTGTTAGTGATCAGGTTGACATCCTTGCTAAGCTTATTATTGAGCGAAATGGCTAGTTTAATATCCTGAAGGGCCAATTGATACTGCTTTATTCTTTTGTAACTATCAGCCCTGTGCAGGTATGCCTGATCAAAATCTTTATCAACAGAATCGATAATGTAGGTGTAAATACTGATGGCATAATCGGTTTGGCCAAGCGCCTGATAAGCGTCTCCCAGCGTCAGGTACACCCAGGGGCTGTCCTCAATGCCAGACTTAAGGCTTTTCTCTATGTCCTTAATTGCTTTTTTGTAATTATTGAGCCCCAGCTGGGCAGCTCCTCTTGCATAGAGCGCTTCCGGATAATTTTTATTGATATCAAGCGCCTTGTCAAGACTGGTGAGTGCATCAGCATATTGCTCTGCCATCAGCTGCGCAAAGCCTAATCTATACCAGCCTTCGGTAACCTCCTGGGCGATCTGCTCCAGAGATTCTGCCGATTGCCCATTGCCTACTTTACTCTCGGCCTGGGAAATGAGCTGCCAACCAACCGGTACAAACTGCTCAAAATCTTTCTTAGCCCCTGCAAAATCTCTTAGCTGCCGGTACACAAGGCCTCTATTGTAATAGGCCAGCGATGGCTTCTCCAATGCTATAGCTTTAGAATAGCTTTGCAGCGCATTGCCATAATCCTGCAGCTTGTAATGTGCATCGCCCTTAGCTACCCAGGCACTTTCATTGGCCGGAGAAAGCAGCACAACCTTTATGTAGTGCTCAAGCGCTTGCTTATAGTCTGCCTTATTCATGGCCTCCGCACCTAAAGCCGCATAATTAATGGCCGTTTTGTCTACAGCTGCCAGTTGCTCTGAATTCAACCCTGCTTTGCGGGCTTTTTCGAAGTCAACGGCTGCAGCGCTAATATTCTCCAGATCGGCATGCGCCAGGCCACGGGCATAGTAAGCATCTGCTAACAGGCTGTCTTTCTCAATAGCTGCGGTAAAAGAGGCAATGGCCGCTTCTTGCTGATTTTGCTGATATTCTATCAAGCCTTTTTCGTAATGGAGTACTGCTACCTCTGGATTTTGCGCAATGGCCGCAGTATAATCCTCCAGCGCGCCCTTGATGTCACCCAGAGAGACTTTTAATTTTGCCCTCTCGGGATAATAGGCCGAGGCATCTTCCAGGCTTTCGATGATGCGGGTATAATCTTTAAGCGCCAGCTGAGGCTGTTCTGTACGCACATAGAGCTTTGCCCTGTTGCTTAAGGCTTCTGCAAAATCAGGATCAAGCTCAATGGCTGTAGAAAAATCACGGAGAGCCGTTTGTAGCTCATTCAGCTGCTCGTAGCATTTCCCTCTTCCCAGGTAGAGATCTGCATCTTTGGGATCTCCCGCAATGGCTTCACTATACGCCTGTATGGCCGCCACATACTCTCCCGACTCAAATTTCTTTGCCAGCTGCTCCTTTTGCTGAATTGTTTTATTAAGTTTTACCAGACTTGCTTCTACTGTAGCCTCCTTGGGTCTTATGCGCAGGGCCTGTGTATACAGCTGTCTGGCTTTTTCATACTCCCTGTCTTTTTGGGCCTCTTCGCCCATAGCACGAATTGCTTCGAAACGTTTATTATCGAAGGCCCGCCAGCTTTGGGCAATGGCTACATCATCTGTTTGCTGCGCCTGGGCCTCCTGGGCACTTATCAGTTCATCCAGCTTAGCGGCAAAAGTACCATCATCGGTTACTGCATCATCCAGCTCAACATCTCCCTTGGCAGCCGTTATAGAGAAAGCAGGATCGTGAGCACTAATAGCGGCAATGTAAGTAACCCAGTTACCTCCTTTTTTTGCCACCCTAAGCTTTGCCACACGTGCTACCGGTTTATAGGCAGCTGGGTCCTCCTTATGCCTTCCCTTAAAATTGGATGTGTACTTCACATATATGAATAAGTTACCACCTTCCTGTTTAAGGTTTGAAATTTCAAAATCAGAAAAATCTACCGTTTCCAGGTCTGACTTAACATACTGCTCATTAAAATCATTGATGTACTCCTTTACCGTGATGGCTGCCATGTTAGCCGAATCCAGCCTGGAAGGGGCTATGTTATCTTCAACAGGTACATCCTGTGCATAAAAGATTTTGGTGCTGGGATCATTGTAAGTGCTCACCACAGCTTCTTCCAGAACAGCTTCCGGAATAGCAGAATTTGAAATTAAATTCAGGATATTCTCGTACTCAATCAGCGTGAGCTGTGCCTGATATTTGATTTCTGCCTGGTCGCGATAAGTATATTGCTGTGCGTAACCAGCGAGCACGATAGATAAATACAGCCCAAAAAATAGCAGCCCCTTCTTAAGGTGCTTTCTCAAGCTTTGCATCAGAAAAATATATATTGATAGTACGCGCATGGCAGTTTTACCTGATTAAACAAGATCCTGTTTCTTGTAAGTTCCTCAGTTTTCCTGGATCTATCTTCTCCTCTCCCGGCTCTTAAAGCATTCAGAAAAAGCAGGATCCGGGCAAAACATTAACAATAAAAAGGCTGGTAAACAGCCCGAATAAATTAAAAAAACTCTTTTTAGCCTGATTCTCAAGCAGCTCCAGGGCAAGCACGGTTATGTTATCAGTTCCGCCTTCTTCGTTCGCATATTGAATGAGCTTCTGGCAGGCTTTCGTTAAATCACCGCCTTCTCCTACAATTTTCTCTATACTTTTATGGCTGAGCATATTATTTAAGCCATCGCTGCAAAGGAGCAAACGATCGGCCGGCTGTAGTGTGCAGCTGGTAAACTCAGGTGCGGGCGGCTGTGCCTCATTGCCCAGGCTTTGGGTAATGATGTTATTATTTGGATGAACGTCTGCCTCGTCTGGTGTAAGCTTACCCGCCTTTACAAGTTCCCATACAAGCGAGTGATCGTCTGTGAGGAGCTGCAGCCCACTGCCTTTTCTGTAAACGTAAGCCCGGCTGTCACCAACCCAGCCAAAAACAGCCCTTTGCTGAAAAACCCAGGCAACCACCACCGTTGTGCCCATACCGGCATAAGCAGGATTCTGATTTGAAGCTGCAACGATGGCATGGTGGGCCGCCAAGATTGCCTGCTGCAGATATTCCTGTATCTGGTTTTCCTGAAGGTTTTCTTCTATGGCTAAACCATCGAAAGTTTGCTTGATGGTTTCTACGGCTAAGGCCGAGGCAATTTCTCCGGCATTAGCTCCGCCCATGCCATCTGCCACTACCAGCAGGCATCCCTTAGGAGACAGGGTCTCGGGATCACTGGACAAATACCAGCGTTTAGCCCCCAGGTCCGGGCACACGATAAAGTTATCCTCATTGTGCGTACGGGACCTGCCGACATCCGTCATGGCTTGAATATTCACTTTGGACTCTAAATCAACTTCCTTTGGCAGTGACATGCGAAAAAGTTTATTGTCTAAAAGTTTTTGATACAACCGCTTAACGCTGCAACAGGCTTTAGCGGTAGGTTAAAAATATGCTGAAATAAAAGTTATCAATACTGACAAAGCCTAGCAGCGGTTGGCTATAACATACGTGGCTGATGACCCCTGGCAGCTAGCAATTAATAACGATTATCTTTAAAAGTATTGTGGTACTCAAATGATTTGCTGCATACATAGCCTTACAGACTTGCTCGCAGGGCCTGCTTAGAAAGCCTAAGCTCTGTAATCTTATTGTTTTGGTCTGTCTTAACCTCTTTAACGACAACCTGGTGTGGCGAGGTTAACAGGAGTGTAAGAAAAATTCCAGCCCTATATTCCTGTATCGCTCCGTCAGATTCGTCCAGTACCCGAACAGAACCATCTGCAAACCTGGCAAGGGTTTCCTGCTTCCAGGCAGAACGCCTCTCTCTTGAATGTTGCGGATCTGATATCTGGTTTAAGCTTTGCTGCAGTTCCTCGCTTATCTTCTTTAGGTTATCTTCCTTTGTAGGCGCCTTGGGCTGGGGTTGCTCACGCTCCTGAGAAACCATTAATTCCTTATCAATATTCTCGACAGAATCATTTTCTGCCATACGCTTATTGATGGAATCCTGCGTATTAAAACGCTGGTTTGCTTTTAGCAGCTCGGCCTCCATGTTTTTTAGCTTATCCTCGAGCTGGTTATCATCTTTATCTTCTTCAACCACCGGAGCAGCATCGGTTTCTACTACCGAAGCTGTATTAACTGCCTGCCTGTTGACAGCAGCGCCAAGATCTAGATCACCTCCAGACAACCAGAAACCGCCTAATGCAAGAAGCGCTACCGCTGCCGCTAGCAGGGTGAAAACTACCGCTTTTTTCCCGGACCGGCCAGCCTTTTTCTGCTTAGGCAGGCGCCATTGTCCTGTTTCCAGAAAATGCTTGCCTCTGGCCTGAATTTCTGCAGCAGTAGGTCTTTCGGTACGGTCCAAAGCCATACAAGCCTCCAGAATTTTATTAAGCTCCGGAGAATAGCTGTCTGGCAGCGCCGGTATTACCGCGCCTTTCAGCAGACACTGGCCGCCGGCCCCATCCCAGGGAACGCTGTTGGTGCACATTTCATAAAGGGTAACACCAAAGGAAAATATATCGCTGGAGGGATCTGAGGTAGGATGTTTGGCAAAACGCTCAGGTGGTGCATAGGCAACCGTGAGCGTCTGCATGGTAGAAGTTGCCTTTCTTAGCGTATGCCTGATGCGACTGCTGATGCCAAAATCTGCCAGCATATAATTTTCCGGCTGTAACAGTAAAATGTTATCCGGCTTAATATCCTGGTGAATAATAGGAGGGTCCTGACGGTGTACTTCTTCTAATGCAGAACCGATCTGGGACATCACCAGCGCCACCTGTCTTTCGCTGAAAACGCCATTTTCCTGCAAAACACTGGTTAATGAACCGTAGGGGCAGTAGGGCATGATCAGGTAGGGAGAACCCTCTGCAATATCAAAATGGTACACCTTCAGCAGGTGTGGATGTGATAAATTGTAGGTAATGGAAAATTCATTCCGGAACTGGCGCAGACCAAAATCGTCTAAACCCTTGTTTGGTGCATAGATTTTTATTGCCACCACAGCATCGTCAGCCATCTGGTCCATGGCCTTCCACACCTCAGAGAAACCGCCCTCGCCAATTAACTGGCTTAAAACATATCGGCCGGCAAAAACTTGGTTCTGCTTTAATACTGGCATAAAAATAATATATATAAAAACTGCTCCTGAGAGCAATTGTTAGGCTCAAGAATTTTCGTTTGCTCCCCCTCCAGACACTAATCTACTTATTCTCCGGTAGGAGAGGTACAACTAATGCTTATCAAGTTAATGGCCGATGCCTTGTGCACAACCTCATACAAAGGTCAATTATAGGCTAATATCGTCATAATTTCAATGAAGTTTTCTATTCTATTGCCTCTTGAAGACCAATGCTTTATAGAAAATTTCAGTTCACTTTGTTCATAAAATTTCTGCACCTTCAGAAAGTGGCTGGCATTAACCCTAGCGGCCTATTAACCTTTTGAACCAGTTATCTCCCGGCCTTCTACGCTTAATTTTTTTAGCTTTAAAGGTCGGCTTTTGCGCCCGTTTATATTTGCCGGAGAATATCGATTTGCTGTTTTTCCGGTTTTTGTAAGTAGGCTTTTTCTTATTTGCCTTTGCTTTGTAGGAAGATACCTTCTTACTAAAGTTTTTGGTGCGTACGGAAGCTTTTCGCTTGTTTGCTTTGGCACCATATGCCTGTGCCGCATTCCTTTTTGCTTTATACTTATACGCAGGTGCTTTTTTTCCGGCCTTTCTCGGAGCGTTTGTTTTGGCGCTATACCCAGGGATCTTTCCCCGATAACTACCACCATTATATGAACGCTTTCTGGCTGCCTTTTGCATATGCCAGCCCAAAGTAACCTCTGCTGCATTTTGTATACCATGCAGGGCCTGGTTGCCCAGCGGCATGCTATAGCTGATGCCCAGGAGCAGGTTTTGCCGCTTTAGCTGCATGGCTAAAGTGGTTGTTTTATCGGGGGAATAGTAAAGGCCAAGGCCCAGATGCTCCTCCGAAACAGTTTTTCTCGGGTTTATGCCCTTGTTAAGCTGCAGGCCACCTACAAAATCATTGAGCTTACTCTCCTGCTGCCAGTACATATTGGTACCCAGCTCAAAAAAGGGACTGCTCACAAGCCTTAAATGGGAATACACGATCCATCTGACTGGCTCTGCCTGGTTATCGTCATTCTCCAGATAGGTAAACCGGCCTTTGTTGGCATTGATCATGCCTGCTCCTATGTGGAACTTCTGTTCCCCTCGGGCATCTGCCAGATAATAGGCTAAACCAACATTGGTGGTAAAAGCACGACTTTGGTAGTCGTTAAAGTTTTCGCCATGGTCCAGGCCAGGATTGATCTCTCCATTTGAAAACTGATTGCTGGTGGTAACCTTAGCCCAGTCTATGCTTCTGGAAAAATAGCCGCCCTGTACACCACCAATAAGATGGTGCCGGCTGGTAAGCCTTACCGTATAATTATAGCTAAGCAAAGCACCAGTGGTAGAGAACAGATAGGCTGTACCTGTTTCCTGGCGCATAAGGTTAACTCCTACCGTACCAAACTGTGCGTTCCGACCATTGGAAAGTGGCATTTGCCCGCTTAAGATCATGCTGCGGGCACCGATGTTTCCTACTAAAGCCTGCTTTTGGTAATGGGCGCTTATCTGCGGATAATCGTAGGCCGACATGGCTGTTGGCGCAGTGAATTGCGGGCTCAGCCAAAAACTAACAGGCGTAGTGTATTGGGCCAGTACGTCAGCACTGATAAGCAACATAAGTGCGCCTGCAAAAAAGGCATATCTAAAAAATTGCATGCTTTATCGTATTAGCGTAACACTTCCGGTTAGTTTAACATTTTTGGGTGTAGGCGAATTATCCTCATAGATCAGAATCCACATATAAGAATCTTCGGGCAGTTCCACGCCATTCAGAGTACCATCCCAGCCAGCCTGGGTGGCATCTTCCAGGCTCCTGGTTTCATACACAAGCCTGCCATGGCGGTTATAAATTTGCCAGTGCACCGTCTGCAGGTTCTTCGCATGCAAAATAAATGCATCGTTCATCTGATCGCCATTGGGTGAAAAAAGATTGGGCAACAGTGCATAAACGTCGCCAGGTTCCTCAGGCTCCTCTATTTCTTCATCATTGTCACTGATCTTCAGTGTGGCGCGCTGCTTGCTTTCATCAAGTATGACGCCTGCAACATCAGGCGCAACCAGCTCCAGCACAACCGTTTCTTCCTGCTCAACTTCAGTATCTGCTATTACCGCTATAACTACCCTGATACTGGTCTCTCCCGCGGGCAGCACTACCTGGCCTTCCGGAGCTTCATAATCTACGCCTGCTTCAGCGGTGCCTGTTAGTGTGTAACTAAGGGTAATATTGGTCGGAAAAGCAATTGTGCTGCTGATCAGGAACTCTCCATCCTCATCATCCTCTGCGGCATCTTTCGCTACTGCAACGGATAACAAAGCGGGTGCCGGTTCTTCATCATTATCCAGTATTCTCAGTGTAGCCGCATTATTGTTTTCATCTATTGCTGTCACAGGAGCCAGCAGCGTCAGTATCACGGTCTCCTCTTCTTCAATTTCCGAATCTGCAATAACCGGTATAGTCACACTTACACTTGTTTGACCTGCAGGCAGCACTACCTGCGCTCCAGGTGACTCGTAATCTGTACCAGCCGTAGCGGTGCCGGACAATGAATAGTCTATGACAATATCATTAGCTATTGCCTGAGATACTGTTATTACAAATTCACCGGCTTCACTATCCTCTACTGCATCTTTTCCAACAGCAACGGTTAGTCGCACATCTTCAACTTCTTCATCA
>JASLAE010000198.1 GCA_030147305.1 Cesiribacter sp. | reverse complement strand
GGTAAAGGACCGTGTTAAGGTGCAGGTTTATACGCTACAAGGAGTGCTGGTCTATAGCGGCAGCCATCAGGCAGATCTTGCCACCAATACGCTGGAGCTTGCACTCGGCCATCTTAAACAGGGTATTTACATGCTGCGCCTTCAGTCGGGCGATCAGCAGCATATTATTAAGATTATGAAAGAATAGTCGTCAATATTTAAAATTGAGACATGAATACTATTTAAGTTCAAAAGCCGGCGCTGTTAGGGTCGGCTTTTTTAATAGAAATCTGCAAACCTTTACATTCTCGATAGAGAAAGCTATGGAAAGTTGGGGCAGATTTCAATCCTGAACTTCTTTCAGGTAGAAAAAAGCATATAAGCGTTTTCTTGCCGCTGCCTATTTCTAAAGATGGGACGATATGTTCAGCCGAGCGGTGATAAACAGGCTGGTACTACCATAAAAAAAGCGCTCACCGGGAGCGCTTTATGATTTAGGAGTAGTTTCACTAACGTTGGATTAGATAACGCCTTCCAGCACATCTTTCAGCGGTACCCGCTGACCATCTTTGTAAGCAACAATCCAGGCATCTTTAACACCCATTTCGCGCAGGTATTTTTTAAACTTGTCGGCTTCCCAGTAATCGGTGAAGGTTCCAAGGGTATAGCGCTCTGTTTTGTTGTCTACTTCGCCATCGAAGCTTCCATTGTTCTCAAAATACTTGGCCAGGTTTTTATTGCGGAAGGCACCAATCTGCACTTTAAAGGCAACACCTTTGGCAACGCGTGTATTATTGCCGCTAATGTCGGTGTTGTTTGCTTCCTGCTGGCTTACCAGCTGCGCCTGTGCTTCCTGAAGCTGGTTTTTCAGGTCTTTTACTTCGCTGCTCAGGCGGTCTGTTTCAGATGCCTTGTCATTTGCCCGGCTCTGCAAACTGCTCACCTGTGAGTTAAGGCTGGCCACCTGGCTCTCAAGGCTTTCTTTTTCTTCAACCAGCTTTTTAAAAGACTCTACATCCAGGGCCTTCATTTGCTTCTTCCACTCTTTCTTTTCTTGTTTTGAAAGCTGGGCACTGGCATTATACGAAAGTGTAAAGGACAGTATAACAGCTAGGGCTAAAACTGCTTTTTTCATTGTATTTCAAGGTTAAGGTTTTCCCGTTTTATTGGATATGGCACGCAAAGTACACATACAAAACAAAACATTAACGGACTGAAAGTAAAGAACTTGGCATGTGTAAGCTTTTCTGACAAAACATAAAAAAAACCGGCGATGCACAGTCGCCGGTTCTAATATCTCTATAATCACTCCTTTACTTTTTCAGGCTGCCAATCATTAATTCCGGCCTTACCCATTCATCAAACTGCTCATTTGTGAGCAGTTGCAGGTCAAGGGCAGCCTGGCGCAGGGTAGTACCTTCTTTATGAGCCTTTTTGGCAATTTTAGCAGCATTGTCATAGCCAATGTGCGTATTTAAGGCTGTAACCAACATCAGAGAGTTCTCCAGGTGCATTTTAATGCGCTCATGATTGGCCTCTATGCCCACCGCACAATGGTCGTTAAAGGACTGACATGCATCACCCAGGAGCCTTGCTGCTGTTAGCAGGTTGTAGATCATGAGTGGCTTAAACACATTCAGCTCAAAGTGGCCGTTCATACCGCCTACACTCACGGCTACATCGCACCCCAGCACCTGGGCACATACCATGGTAAGGGCTTCCGACTGTGTTGGGTTTACTTTGCCCGGCATAATGGAAGATCCGGGTTCGTTTTCAGGAATGGTAATTTCACCAATGCCGCTGCGGGGGCCGCTGCTGAGCATGCGAATGTCGTTGCCAATTTTCATCAGGCTAACAGCCAGCTGCTTTAAGGCGCCCATGCTTTCTACAACCGCATCGTGCGCTGCGAGGCTTTCGAACTTGTTCTCAGCAGTGCGGAAGGGCTGGCCGGTTAGTTCAGCAATCTTCCGGGCTACTTGTACATCGTAGCCTTCGGGTGTATTAAGGCCGGTGCCAACCGCTGTGCCGCCAAGGGCCAGTTCACTCAGGTGATCGAGCGTATTGCGAAGTGCTTTCAGGCCATGGTCCAGCTGGCTAACATAGCCGCTGAATTCCTGGCCCAGCGTAAGGGGCGTGGCATCCATAAAGTGGGTGCGGCCAATTTTCACCACCTCCATAAAAGCTGTTGCCCGTTCCTGAAGGGTGTTGCGCAGGTTTTCTACACGGGGTATGGTATATTCTACCAGCATTTTGTAGCCGGCAATATGCATGGCCGTAGGAAAGGTATCGTTGCTGCTCTGCGACTTGTTTACATCGTCGTTGGGATGAATGCTCTTTTTCTCGTCAGAAAGCTGACCTCCCCCCTTAACATGCGCACGGTTAGCAATTACCTCGTTCACGTTCATGTTGCTCTGAGTACCGGAACCGGTTTGCCAGATCTTGAGCGGAAACTCTGCATCCAGCTGGCCCGCCAGTATTTCATCGCATACATCGGCAATTTTCTGTGCTTTTCCTTTGTCCAGCACGCCCAGATCTGCATTGGTGAGGGCGGCCGCTTTTTTCAGGTAGGCAAAAGCATAGATGATCTCCAGGGGCATTTTCATGGTGTCGCCCCCAATCTCGAAGTGATGGAGCGAGCGTTGTGTCTGGGCGCCCCAGTATTTGTCGGCAGGCACCTCAATAGGGCCCATAGTATCTTTTTCGGTGCGGAATTGCATAGTTTTATTGTTAGGTTTCAGGTATTAAAACAGGGCTTGCATGCTGTGAACAAGGTATGGTGTTTGAAAATGTTTCCGGTTCTGAAACAGGGACTCATACACCCATACCTACTATCAGCTACGAGACATCCCCTGATGCAGCGCGGCCCAAAAATAATCAAATCCTGCCTTTTTCAAGAAACCAGACTAATTATTCTCCCTCACGGTGTACCGTGTCAGGAGAAAATGCCGGCAGGCACACGCTGATGTATTCGTTTTCTTCGGGATAGGGGTTGCTGTAACGGATGCGGGCGCCCCCTTTGATAAGAATAGATTCGCCGGCTTTTAGTTCTACTGTTTCGCCATCTATCTCAATTTGCTTGCGGCCGCGCAGCATCAGGGTTACTTCATCGAACTCAGGGGTTTGGTGCGGTTCGCTCCAGCCCGCAGGAGCCACCATGCGGGCGACACTAAACCTTTGTTCGCCCGTAGTTGCTGCGCCAAAATGCTCAAGAATAAGCTTATTTCCGGGAACGGGTACCTGAAAAGGCCGGGTTTGTAAGATGTAATTTCTTGCCATATAGCAAGATAATCCTCAGGCCGATAATTTGTTGACTTTGGAGGCGGTATTCTCTTCCTGAACTTTTAAAGGAGCATTGGTGCGGGCACCGCCAATCTTTTTCTTGCTGGGCAGGCTAAAGTAAAAAGTAGCACCTTCACCAGGTTTGGATTCTGCCCAGATTTTACCCTCATGCCTTTCGATGATACGCTTAACCGTAGAGAGGCCCACGCCTGTACCTTCGAAGTTCGTGCCAGTATAGAGGCGTTTGAAAGGCATAAAAAGTTTATCGGCTTCCTGCATATCAAAGCCAACACCATTATCGCGCACATAGCAAAGGGTATAACCATCTGCTTCGTGGGCACCTACTATCACGGCTGCAGCTGGGTTTTTAGAGCTGTATTTTGCCGCATTGGCCAGCAGGTTCTGCATAACAGAGTGTAAGAGCGTCTTGTCGCCCCATACGTATATATCTGGTGCAATGGTAAAATTAACAGGTCGTTTAGTAGGCGGAAGGTTTTCAATTACCTGTTCACAGATTGTGCTCAGGTTTACCCGGCCATAGTTGAGCTCGGTCTGTCCAATTTTACCCAGGTTGAGCAAATGGCTTACGAGCTCCGTTAGTTTTTCGCTCGACTGAACAATGAGCTGCAGTAAATAGCGGTCTTTTTCTGAGATCTGGCTTTCGTTGCTGATCAGCAGCAAAGATGCCAGGCCATTGATTCGGCCCAGCGGGCTTTTCAGGTCGTGTGAGATGGCATAGGTGAAGGCTTCCAGCTCTTCATTTACTTTTTTAAGCTCCTGAAGTGTGCGTTGCAGTTTTTGTTCAGCCAGTATTTTATCAGTGATATCGGAATTAACCACAATGCTGCCGATCACTTTTCCATCCAGATAAACGGGTGCTGCAGCACAGCGCAGGTAAACATCCTTGCCTGTCTTCAGGTGAGAAATGATATATTCTTCAACCACCCGCTCACCCTGTAGCGACCTGGAGAAGGGATCTCTCAGGCTTGGCACCTTATTCCCATTCTCTGCAAAACGGAGGTTAATTTTATCATTCAGTAAAATAATCTCACCCTTTAATTCTCTGGCAGAACTGCAGCCCAGCATATCCAGACCAGCGCGGTTTACTTTATAGATGCCTGCTTCATTCCCAATGTACACACCGTCAGGAATGCTATTAAGAATTGCTTCCTGCTCCTGGGTAGAATATGACAGGGCATGTAAGGTTTCATGAAGTTTTCTTTCGGCCAGAATACGCTCTGTAATATCTGTGAGGATAAGTACCCCGCCTATTACCTTGTTATTTTCCAGGATAGGGGCCGCAGCACAGCGGTTGTAGACCTGCTGGCCTGTTTCGTGATTGGTAAGCCGCAGCTCTGTAACCGTGCGTTCTCCCTGCAGTGCCTTGGATAATGGATCGGCCTCGGTTACAACAGGCGCTCCTGTTTCGTAATAGCGAAAGTTAAATGCTTTGATAAAGGGTGCAATACCACTGGGAATCTCGCGTTCGGAGCTCAATCCCATCATTTTAAGGGCCAGGTCATTGGCTCGTTTAATCCCGTTAACATCTCCTATAAAGACAGCATCAGGTAAACTGCTAAGCAGGGCATCTATACTTTGATTATAAAAAATTGATTGCTCCAAAATCAGGAATAGTTTCTTTCTTAATATTTAATCGGTTTACAGCCGGGTTTGTTGCACTGTAGAACGTTTACCCACGTAAGGATTGTAAAAAAAATTAATAGCTGGCCCAACCAAAGGCTAAAATATTTTTATGGAGCCGGCACTGGTGCAGGTGACCAATACCGGAATCGCCAAACATATAGGGCAGGTGATGGTCAGAGTCCAGCTGAAAGATCATCTGCATTTGTATTTTACACTCCGGGCAGGCAGGATATTCCACGCCCTGCACCCAGTAGGGCCAGCCGCCCAGTTTATCGGCGGCCTTGGGAACGGCTGCTTCCATTTTTTCTACCGCTTCCACTTCCTCCTCGCTTAAGCCGGCAGCGCCCAGCTGCATTTCATGCCAGTCGGGGTAATCTTCGTTTTCTATCCACTCCGTGAACAGGCGAACCGGAAATTGTCTGGGCAGCTTAGTGGCTGGCAGTGTAACCTCTGCCGTAGGCAGGGGAATGGTTCGGGCCAGCACACTTTTAGCAAATGGTTGCCACGCCTGGCATTCCATTTCACAGTGCGGATGCTGGTTGGTACAGTAATATAACTGAATCAGCTGGTCTGGCTCCAGATCCAGGTCATGGTCTGCCGGTAGCGTTTTGGGGTTTAGTTGCAAAAACAGGCTGAGCGGCTCCTGACAATGAGGGCAAGTTGGATGGTTTTCTCCGGGTGGGAGGTAGGGCAGTCCGCCAATTTTACTGGCAACTGCTTCGTCTGCTACATCTTCTTCTACCAGGGGCATCCAGGTCTTGCGTTTGTAAGGAGCTATTTTGTCTAATAAAGAATTACTACCAGCAGCAGCAGTATTGCCAGCTGGTTTATCTTCATGAAACATCTCCCTGAATTTATCAAAAAATCCCATTGTATTGGCTAGACCGTTACCCGCATATACGCACAAATACAGGAGGAGTAGGTGAAAATCAAGAAATTCTTTTACAGTAATTATATTACATCTGTTGTTAACTTCCTAGGAACCAAGGGATGGAAATTATATTTTTAACATTATATTGATGCAATCAACCATCCTTAACCAAACTAATGAACGCAAAGCAAGCTATCCTGGCGATGGGCTTTGTGTTGTTGGCCCTTGTTGCCAGCGCACAGCCCGAACCGATTAAATGGGGAAAAATTGATCCGGCAGATCTGGAAATGACCATTTATGCACCCGATTCTGCAGCAGAAGCCGTAATACTGGGAGATTATGGCGAGATCTATTTTTCCTATCTTGATAACAAAGGATTTCAATTAAATATCAAACGGCACGTCAGGATTAAAGTGCTTAAGAACGGTGGCTTGGACTGGGCGAACGTAGAAATTCCCTTATACCAAAGCGGTACAAGTAAAGAGAAGATCTTTTCGCTGAAAGGGGCGTCTTATAATGTAGTAAATGGTAAGGTTGAAACC
>JASLAE010000187.1 GCA_030147305.1 Cesiribacter sp. | reverse complement strand
TGCATTCCTGCAGAGACTTTTTTTATTTGGTGAAGGGTATGGAAATCATTTCTGTAGTTTCACATACTATATATAGTATGTGAAACTACAGAAATGATTTCCATACCCTTCACCAAATAAAAAAAGTCTCTGCAGGAATGCAAAGACTCTTCTTAAATGATTTGCAGCCGGCTTACGGCAGCGGCATGCTTTTCTTTTCCTTGAAGGTAGAAAGGATCACCATCGATTGCAGATTGTCTACAACGGGAATCTCGCTTACCTTTTCCAGCATCAGGCGCTGATAGGAAGTAATGTCTTTGGCAATGACCCGCAGCACAAAATCGCCGGTACCAGTGACGTGGTGGCATTCAATGATCTCGTCGATGTTGCGGATAGCACTTAAAAACACCTCGATATTTTCTTTATTGTGGCCTTTGAGGCCTACGTGAACAAAAGTAGAAACGCCAAGTCCAATTTTAGCAGGGTCTAGTTTCGCATGATAGCTTTCAATAATCCCGGTCTGCTCCAGCTTCTTTACCCGTTCCAGCGTAGGTGCCGGTGAAAGGCCTACCTCCTTTGAGAGCTGTGCGTTGGTTATTTTAGCATTATTTTGAAGAATCTCCAGAATCTTTCGGTCGATTTGATCGAGCTTGTAATTCATGTTGGTTTTGTTTGCAAGACAAAATTAGTGTTTATCCTTAAAACTGCTACAGCCTCTTTTGTTTTATTTTGTTAAGATGTAATTTACAGAAGAAGGTTTGGCAATTTTATCAGGGGATTCCGAAAAATCTGTAAAGATTTAACATTTTCATAAAGCGGGTGTACACGAAAACGCAGCACCTAAAGGCCTTTTTACTGAGTTTTCCGCTGGTTTGGAAAGCCCAGAAAGTATTGCGCCACCCTTAGCTGGCGCTGGTAAAACAGCAAGCATTACCCCTGCAACACTGCATGGAAATCATTCCTAATTCTAGTAGATTGCGTTCAATTCTTATCAAAAGAACTCCTTATGCCGATTACTTTTGCCCTGGTTGGCTGTGGCCGAATTGCCCAGCGCCATGCCGGGCACATTGCCAGGAATGGGAAGCTCCTGGCTGTTTGTGATATCGATGCTGCGAAAGCAAACGCACTGGCAGCAGAGCATGGCGCCCGGGCCTATGAATCGTTAGAGGAGCTGTTAGCAGCTGAACCTGAAATTCAGGTAGTGGCTATTTGTACGCCCAACGGCCTGCATGCGCAGCAAACGATTCAGTGCCTGAAAGCCGGCAGGCATGTGCTGTGTGAAAAGCCCATGGCCATTAACCCGTACGATTGTGGTGAAATGATCAAAGCGGCCGAGCAGGCCAACCGCCGCCTGTTTGTGGTGAAGCAAAACCGCTTCAACCCGCCCGTTGCTGCCATCAAAAAAGTAATAGACGAAGGTGGGTTGGGCAAGATCTACAGCGTACACCTGAGCTGCTACTGGAACCGCCATGCCGAATATTATACCAACAGCTGGAAGGGCACAAAGGCCCTGGATGGCGGCACTCTCTATACCCAATTCAGTCATTTCATTGACCTGCTCTACTGGATGTTTGGAGATGTAAAGGAGGTGACAGCTTTTACGGCCAACTATCACCACCAGGGCATTATAGAATTCGAAGATACGGGTGTGGTAAATCTGCGCTTTTATAACGGTACCCTGGGTTCCATCCACTATACTGTAAATGCCTACCAGAAAAACATGGAAGGCTCGCTCACTATTTTTGGTGAGAAAGGTACGGTAAAAATAGGCGGGCAATATTTAAACGAGCTGGAATACCAGGCCATTGAAGGTTTGGAGATCAAAGACCTGCCGGCAGGCAACCCACCTAACCAGTATGGAAATTATGTTGGCTCCATGTCGAACCACGATCAGGTGTATGCCAACCTGGTGGAGGTACTGCAAAATGGCGGCATTATCGCGACCAACGGTTTCGAAGGTCTGAAGACGGTAGAAATTATTGACAAGATCTATACCGCAGCCAAACCGCTATGACACCGACTTATTACGAAGCGGCTATTCGCGATGTACGTTTTGGTGAACGGGTGAAAGTGGTTAAACCCTGCAACCTCTACGAATGCCAGCTTGGCGACGACTGCTTTATTGGCCCGTTTGTTGAAATTCAGAAAGGTGTAGTGATTGGCCATCGCAGCCGCATACAATCGCACAGCTTTATCTGTGAGCTGGTAAAAATTGGTGATGATTGTTTTATTGGCCATGGCGTGATGTTCATCAACGACCTGTTCCAGGGGGGCGGACCGGCCGGTGGCGATCAAACTCTGTGGCGGGAAACCCACATTGGCAATAAGGTCTCCATTGGCAGCAATGCTACCATCCTGCCAGTAAAGATATGCGACGGTGTTGTTATTGGTGCCGGAGCTGTGGTGACTAAAGACATTAGCCAGCCGGGTGTTTATATAGGCAATCCTGCCCGTTTAAAGCGGGCCTTATCATAATTTATTACTTGATGCTTTCAATTTCAGTGGTGGGCCTTGAGGAGAAGGCGTTAGGAATTTTAGGAAATGGAGCGAATAAAAAAAACTCCATGTTTGAGCCGCTAGGCGAGTTTTGGATGTTTTCAGCGTAATGCACTGAAATTTAGCCTTCTCATCACAGCCTTGACTTTTGGACGGTCCGCCGTTGCGGTACTTTTGTGCGGTCCGCCGCTGCGGTCAATGCAAAAGTACAAGAAATAGAACTCTACGAACAAATGGTAATCGCCACCCGCAATACGCTCAAGCACATGATTTTATTCAGAATACACTCCATAGCTCACGTTACTTTAAAACAGCCAAGATGCACATTCCTTTTGTAGATCTTAAAGCACAATACTTATCCATCAAACCCGCTATCGATGCAGCCATCCAGCAAG
>JASLAE010000185.1 GCA_030147305.1 Cesiribacter sp. | reverse complement strand
ATCGGGGAAAAGGTCCGCTACAGCCAGTGCATTGCTTAGAATGTTGTGGTGTGTGAGCATTACCCCTTTGGGTATGCCGGTTGTGCCGGAAGTATAAATGATGGTGAGCAAATCTTCGCTGTCTACTGCTGCTTTAAGTGGTTCAAGCAACTGGGCATTTTCCTCTTTGCCTTCATGGAGTACTTCATTCCAGCGTGGTGCACCCGCTACATGATCGAAGGTATATATTTTGATGGGTGTAGGCAGGCCGGCAGCTGCATTTTTTGCTTTGTTGTATAGCTCAGCATCTGCTACAAATACCATTTTTGTACCTGAATCCTCAAAAATAAAGCGAAATTCCTTTTCTGAAATTGTTGGGTACATGGGCACACTAATGGCGCCCAGTTGCTGCAGGCCAAAATCAACAAAATTCCACTCCGGCCTGTTCGGTGATATAATGGCGATGCGGTCTCCTTTCTCAATACCAATCTTTCGCAGACCGAGGCTCATCTGATTTACAATGCGGGCAACTTCCTGTGTGCTGTAACTTACCCATTGTCCGTTTTGCTTATATGCCAGGGCATCAGGTTTGGGTAAACCTTTGAGCTGTTGAGAAATAAGATCAAAGAGGCGGCTGGGAGTCATGGCAGTAATGATTGTATTTCAGATAAAATTTACACTGTTTTTCTGATATATAAAAGTTGGCAATAGCAGACGGTGTGCTGGTAATACTGCAGAAATACAACATGGCTCGCTATTTCTTTGTTTTGAACGGGGTTACCAACAGTAACACTAGATTACAAATTGTTATACTTCAAAGAATATTAGGGCTCAAGAGCCTGTAGTTATCAGATTGCTGATCCCTGGTCCTTTGCTGAAAAGTCTATCAATGCAAAAAAGAACCGACTCTGGTAGAGCCGGTTCTTTTTTGGAAGAAGCATTATTTTAAATCTTAGTTCGCGTAATCTCCACGAAGTGTCCTGAACCGTTTCCTGGCCTCTGCTACATATATACTGCCTGGATAACGCTTCATAAATTCTGCATACTGATCCATGGCTGTGTCTGCCTCTTTTAGATATTCTTCGTATACTTTAGCCCGTAAAAACCAGGCATCATCTGCCAGAATATCGGAAGACCAGTTATCTACCAGGGTATTAAGTTTATCCACCGCCTGCGAGAATTCTCCTAATTCTACCAGTATTTGCGACTGCTTCAAAAGAATATCGTCAGTAAGGCTGTGTCCTTTATATGCAGCAAGCATGGTATCAAATGCCGCTAATGCCTCGTTTCGCTTGTTCTGAAAGAGCAACAGCTCTATGTTGGCAAACTGCTGCATGGGCAGATCAGCGGAGTCTAAATAACTATTGTTTTTGATTAACTGGCTCAAGGCCATGGCATCGTTGGCTATTTCACGGGTAGTAGCTTCCTTCAACACATCCAGGTGCCCCTGGGCCAGTGCAAATTCTCCTTTAAAGTAAGAAAGCCTGGCGTTGCGTAATTTAGCTTCGTAGCCCAAAGGATCATCCTTAAAAGCTTTCTCTACCTGCGAGTACATAAGTGTCGCTTCCCAGGGTTCTTCCGTTAAGAGATAGATATCACCCAGGGTCATTTTGCTTTGTCCTTTCAACCGGGCAGGCGTTCGCGGATTTTCAATCAATTCCTGCAGGATCTCCACTGCCCTGCCTTTTTCATCAAGATAAAAAGCATACAGCATGGCCATGCTATTCTGTGCATCCATGGCAGTGGGCGTATTATAGGCATCACTAACAAACTGCTCGTAATCCGTAATCAGCTTTCTTATTTCCAGGGTATCTACAGGATAGGTTGTTTTTACCAGCTGCTCCCGGGCCAGAATAAGGTAACGGCGGCCCAGGAATCGCTCTGGTGTATCGGCAAACGCTTCATTCACATATTCAAAGATCTTGATGGCATTGGGGTAATCATTATTTTCCAAGGCAATCTGCCCTAATTCCATCAGCTGCTCAGGACCTTCTCTGAAACGTTTTTGCAGAGCCCTGGCCTGGATAAACGAGCCGTAAAAGTTTTTTTGCTGAATGTACAGCCAGATAAGTAATTCTGAGAACTGACGGTTATCTGGCTCCTGCTGTACTTTCTCGAATAGCAGTGACTCAAATGCCTGCAGGTCTTCTGGCCTGGTCAGTGCATTTTGCAGCATGTTTTTAGCGTGCTGCAGCTGGTTAGGCTGTTGCCTGATGTACCGCAGGTATTCTTCGAACATGCTTTTCTGCTGGCCTACAAGATTATAAAGGACAGCCATCTGCAGAGAATATGATTCATCGGGATTAGGCTGCACTTTTCGGGCCATTTCATAGGTTTGCAGCGCTTTTTCATATAACCTGTTTGCCATTAGCGCCTGGGCTACCGTATGAGTTTTAAAACTATTCGCCGCTGCGGATTCTATAATTTCCTCAAAGAGCTTATCTGCCTTTTTAGCATCGCCCTGTTCTGTGTATACCTGAGCTAACTCTATCTGATGCTTTTCTGCATTGGCACGGTTGCGTATAAGTCGCTGCAAATACCGCTCTGCAGTTTTATAATCCTGCTGGTTGATCAACAGGTTCAGGTAATTGTCATGGATGAGGCTTATATTTTCTTCTTCTTTGGCCAGCTCGTCATAAAGTTTTCTGGCCTTGGTTAATTCTCCCTGGTGAAAATACTCATCTGCCAGATTAACATTCTGATGATCTTGTGCCCACAGCATTACAGGCATAAACAGGAGGAGTAAAAGGAAAATTTTGTTCTTAATGTCCGGACTTATACACATCATACCACCCCTATATATTAATTAGTAAATATTTCTTAAATAAATTTATTACTTCTATTAAGCTGTTAACAGGTTAATAACTTCAGACTTTTTAATACTTTGCATAGTAGCTGCTGTGGATATCTCAATTAAAAGTTCAAATAACCTGCTATAACTTCCTGAAATACTGAATGTTATCGTTATCCACCTGAAGTTCCACATTAGGCTTATTTAGCTGTTGATAATGGTTTAGCTTGTGGACACAAGCCAAGCTAAATCTGGAAAACTACCCACTTATCCCCCTGAACCTACGCTTCTTTAGTTCTCCACCGAGGTTATCTACACTTAGATGTAAGTTATGCACAAGTTTTACAAGTTTATTTCGGGATTTTGAATCTCCCAGTTTGCCTTAATTGTTATGGGTTGTTCAAAAATATACACCTCTTCCGGAGCTTCCAGGGTGTTGATATTTCCAGGATCCCAACGTCCGTTACTGTTGCGGTCAATCACTATTCTAATTTGATAATCGCCTGGTTCTACAAATCTGAAAAGATATCTCCTGGTGTTTGCCTGTTGCTGAACAACCTCCATTTTAGCTCCTTTTACCAGCTGCACCAGAAAGTTTTCAGCAGTTGTCTTTACATTACCAGAAATAATGCCAGTTGTACTTTCCGAAGCCACCCTATACTTAATTCTTTGTGTTTCAACGGTATCTGATTCAACACTTATAACTCTTCCTTTAGGAACAATTAGTTCTACCTGCTGTGCTGCCTCTCTTGTATTACCTCTTGCCAATGACTGCGCATCTGCATTGGCACTAATTCCCTGTTCTGCATTCTTTGGCGGAGTAATTGTTTTTGTAATGACAACCTGATCCCGATTTTCATTCCATGCAATATTTTCTGCTTGAATTGGCTCCCAGTTTAGGCTATCATATTGGAAACGAACACTATCTGTACTGAATTCGGCTATTGGTTTTGTGAACTTCATCGTGACCTTTACAT
>JASLAE010000143.1 GCA_030147305.1 Cesiribacter sp. | reverse complement strand
ACATAACCAAGCTCTTTCGCCTTTTTGAAATTCTTATTGGCAGCACCCTGGTTATTTTGTTCCAGGTAGCAAAAGCCAGTTAATACGTATGCGACGGCGTCGTCAGGATTTTTCAATATGTATTTGTTCAGTATAGTAAGTGCCCCCATATAGTCTTTTAGCTGCAACAGGCAGTTAGCCATATTCAATTGGGCATCTTTAAAGTTTTTAGAAAAGCCCTCAACCTTTTTAAAGTCCTCCAGGGCTTCGGCATATGATTTCCCATACAGTAGCAGTAAGCCACGTTTAAAATATACATCTGAATTATATTTGTATTTCAGCGATGTAGAATAGGCTTCCCTTGCCTGCAGACTATCTTTCAATCCAAACACTACATCTCCCTTCAGGTCCCAGGCACCAGCATCTTCTGAATTAAATGACAACAGCCGCTCCACATCCTGAAGGGCATGATCATATTTTTTCAGGTGCATATAACAGGTAGCACGATTAAAATACAAGTCGGTGCCGGTACTGTCGTATTGAAGGGCTAAGTTAAAATAACCGATCGCCTTTTTAAATTTCGCATCAAGCGAATAGAGAATGCCCAAATTTTTGAGACCTATAACATATTTAGGTTCAACCCTCAGAATGTTCATGTAGGTAACGATAGCAGAATCCTGCGCATCCTCCAGGTCCATCTGGATTAGCCCAATCCTTTTCTGCACTGCAATATAAGCTGACGTATTTTTAGGGCATTGTTTATAAAAAGCAAGAGCATCTTGTTTAATAGCCGTATTTTCCAGAGATAACCCATACAAGAACTCAGGAATGCCTAACCCCTTATTCAGCAGCGGCTTTACGGTTCTCTGGCTTAGCGTATAGTCTTTAACCAACAATGCGCAGGCTGCCTTAGCCAGCCTGGCTTTCATTTCTGTATCGGCAGGAGCTTCAATCCCCAGTACAAGTTCAAAGAGCGCCTTATATTCCTCTGTTCTGGGGTAGAAACCCTCATTCGGCTTAAAGTCGCTATTTTCAGCAGGTATCAGGGTGAAGGATTTATGAAAGTCCTGCGCCGCACCCATATATTGCTGACGGTCATAATGTAAGGCACCGCGCAATATATACATGAAGAAGTTTTCAGGATCTATCACCAGGCCCTGATCCAGATCTTTGAGGGCGTCCTTGTATTTTTTTTGCGTGGCATGGCAAATAGCTCGCCAGAGATAGGCCTCCACATATGCGCCATCGGCTGCTATGCAGTTACTAAAGGAATTAATGGCTAGGTTAAGCTTTCTTTCTGCATAGTAAAACTGACCGATCATTATATTGGCCGGTATATGGTCCGGTTCCAGGGCAATGGCTTTCTTCAGATGTTTCTTCGCCTTTGGCACATCTTCTTTCAGCAGTGCCAAGATTGCAAAGCGAAACTGGGGCTCTGCAGATTCGGGCATCAGCTGCAGGGCTGCTGTATACCTTTGTTCAGCTACTTCTGGTTTGGTATCCAGAAGCAGGTCGCCCAGCTCCAGATAAGCAGGGCCAAAGGTAGCATCCTTAGCAATAGCTTTCTTAAAGTAAATACTGGCCTGAGCCGTGTCTTCCTTTAATTTATAGCACATGCCAATGCCATAATAACCGCCTCCATAGGTAGGTGCACCGGAAACCACAGATTCAAAATCCACAATGGCTGCATCCAGTTCACCCTGAGCTAATTTATAGTACGCCCGGTCAAGCAAGCCATTGTAGTCTTCGGGCGACAAATACTTGAAATTTTCCTGCTCAAGATATTCAGAGGTCACTACAGGTTTGGCCTCAAAGCTAAAGTTGTCTGTAAAATTGGTCTCCTGAGCATGAAGCAGGCCAGGAAGTAAACAGCAGAATACGATGCCCAGTACAGGGGCGATGCACATGCGGATGTTCATCCGGTAAGGTATTTGATAAATGAAGAGATGGGCGAAAAATACAAATTCTAAGAATATTTATTCTATTTAATGCATGAGATATGGTACATGTCCTTTTGCATGGGTAATCTGTAAAGTATCATGTCTTCATCTATTTGCTATGGTAGAACATGCAACTTTTCCAGTTCGGGCATTGTAGGCTGCTTTACGTTGATCAATGACGTCTACAAGGATATTTCATTTACTTAGATGGGAGCAATCCTGGGCGCCTGGAAATAAGAATTTAGCTGAAGTAAAACAATAGAACCAGTTCTAATAGATTCCAGTCCCGTATGGCAGCTCCCCAGCAGCGTACCGGGTTTTGCTTTTATGTACCAGCGTACCATCTAAGGCAATTATGCTATAAATATCTGGAGCTCTTTTGCCAAATTTGAGTTTAGATCTTTCAGCACAATACCTTAACCACTGTTTTAACCATATGAAAAAATCGCTCTTATGGCTGTTGTTGCTTTTTGCATCTGCAGCAGCCACTTTTGCCCAGGAGGTAAAAATAGAAGATGTTCGCAGAAATGAATTCAAGGGAGTAAAAGCCATCCTGAACAAAAGCACCAACCAGGCAGCAGGCTACTATACGTTTTACGTAAGTGAGAAAGTTGGTGGCGGCATGGTAGAGTTTGTGCTCGAGCTTTTCGATACCAAGCTCAACCGTATCAACAAAACACCCATTATCATCACCAAACGCTCAGTGGTCTCCAGCAGTGTATTTAATGGTGACGCCTTCTTTTTTGCTTTTGCCGATATGAGTAAAAAGGCAATCACCTTTGTCACTATCGATGACAAAGGAAATATCATTCAGCGTAAAGAGGTGGAATCAGACAAGCGCCATACAACAGAAGCAGAAGTGTTTCCTGATCCTAACAATGGCTTCTTTGTCATTCGTCCTATCAAGGAAAAGAAGTATGGCTACTCCATCGAAAAGCTCGACAAATCCCTGAACACACTATGGGAAAAGAAGATGGTGCCAGTGAAGGGTTACAT
>JASLAE010000134.1 GCA_030147305.1 Cesiribacter sp. | reverse complement strand
GGGAAGCTTTGTCCGTCGCGGCTGTGCAGGTAGTCTGCTACAACCAGGTCTTCTACGGCCAGGGTCTGGAAGCTCTTCAGGCGTATTACTTTCTCTGGAGAAATACCCAGCAGTGAAAGGGTATTGCTTTCGTAGCCTCTCGCCGGCTGGTGCAGGATCAGGTTACGCTCCTGAAAATCCTCCAGTCCGCATTGCTGTACCAGCAAAAGGCGTGGCAGCAAATCCACTAACCAGTGATAGTAGTTTTTTCTGGTAGCAACTGTAATAAGAAAGACTGCTTTTTCTAGACTGGCCAGCTTTTTACCCAGGTAGGGGGAGCACAGGCTGGGGTGCAGCTCCTGTCCCCAGGGGTAAATTTGAAACCGGCTGTGAACTTCGTTTTTTTCTGTGATGATGGCGCCACCATATAGACCGCTACAAATTACACGTTTGAACTGCCAGATTTTGATGTTGTCTGGTACTGCTATCGGACTATTAATGATCAGGGCAGGCTCTTCCGTATCAGTAAGACGCGGCGCTTTTCCTGCCGGGTTACCGATTTGTATCTGCCTTGCCAGCACCCGTAGCATCTGCAGGCAATACCTAAAGAACCGATGCTTCATGTTGCCTTGAGTTTTTAACAGTTTTGCGTTTCCTGAGTACAACAGCAGGATTGCCGGCTACAACTGTATCTGGAGGCACCGGCTTGTTTACCAGGCTGCAGGCGCCTACAATGGCTCTTTCACCAATAGTTATCCCCGGCATGATAAAGGCCCGGGCGCCAATAAATGCATGGGCTTCTATTATAATAGGGATGGTAACCAGGTTCTGCGCCGGCTCATGAAAAGCATGTGTGCCCGTGCACAGATAGGCTTCCTGTGCAACGGTGGCATATTCATGGATGGTTATTTTCCCAAGACTATAGGCGTTTGTTCTGTCGCTGAGACAGGAGCGATGGTGCATGGTCAGGTTCCAGGGTATTTTTATTCGAGCGCGTTGATGCACAAAAGGGCTGCCGTAAATCTGTGCGCCAAATATTTTAAGCCAGAAAATGCGCCATGCGTACAGGGGCTTTGGTGTCCAGGAGCAGAACAGTGTCCAGCTTAACTCCCATAAGAGCATTTTTATACGCTCACCAAGGGTCCAGGGGCTATGGGCAGCAGTTTTTTGCATATGGATTTTCATATCAGGATTGGCTTTGCCAGGCTTTGCTCTTGTACTATTTGCTCAAACGCTTCTAAAAATTGTAGGGAAATAAAGCTGGTAGCATGGCTTTTTCTTACCTGCAGACCAGCTTTCGCCATTTGATGTCTATCATCCCGATTCAATATGAGCTCTTCGAGCGCGGTTTTTAATAAGCCAACAGCCTCTGTGCTTCGGTGGTCGAAGATGAGCCCATTGCGCTGGTGCGTAATGAAATCCTTAAAGCAGTCGAGTGCTGAGACAATGGGTACGCTACCCCACGACATGGCTTCCAGGGGTGAAAGGCCAAATGTCTCGCCTTTTTCTGCTACTGAAGGATAAACAAAAATAGAGGCTGCAGCATAATACTTGTTCAATTGCTCTGTATCATGGATTGCTCCTGTAAATTCAACATTCTTTGAACCTGCAAGCGATTTCAGGTATTGCAGGTACTTTTCTCCGCCCCCGCCGGCCGCTTTTTCCCAGGGGCCTACGATCTTGAGCTGCCAGTCAGTATGCAGTGCTTTATAAGCTTCTATTAATAGGTGCAGGCCTTTTTCCGGATGTAATCTACCCGTATAAAGAATAAGGGCTTCTTTATTGCAAAGATCTAATCCAGGCAGATCCTGATAAGGGAGCGGGTTCGGGATCATGACCACCCGCCGGTGCTGATCTGCTGGCAGTTCGTTGTAGATGGCTTTTGCAACAGGGCTTGAATTTGCCCGAAGGCGTCCGGCACTGTTGTAGAGTTTCATCTGCCCTTTGGGCATACGTGCCACATCTACGAGGCAGCGTTTTCTTAGGTATGATGACAGTAAAAGTGGCGCCCAGAAAGTGTTTGTCACCACTACATCAGAATCTGCTGGTACAACCGATCGGGCCCGCAATGAATACCAGAAATCCAGCCATTTTATCAAAAAGATAGTAGCTGGCCAATCATAGCCCTTTACCCGTTTGTGCAAAACTCCTTCCAACCATTCTTCCTTTGGTAAACCGGGGTAGGTGCGCGATATATATACAACCTCATGGCCTCTGCGGGCAAAGTCTACTGCCAAAGCATACCACATTTTCTCTGTTCCACCACCCAAAACTGGCGGAATGGGCAGAAATGCCCCTTGAATAATTGTAATCTTCATGAAACTAAGTTTTGCTTTCTGACTAAAAAAGTCAGACAAAGGTGTAGCGCCGTGCAGCACACAAACTTTAAAAATGCCTTAAAATTGAACTACTACAGGGCTTATATTCTTTTGCTTGGCTTTTTTGCTTAAATGTTGCGAGAGTCGTACAGCAAAGGCGCCCAGCATAAAAGTAGGATTGGCCTGTCCCGAAGTAGGGAATACAGAGCTGCTGCACACAAATACATTGGTAGTTCCCCAAAGTAAAAGGTTTTGATCTACTACGCCTGAAGCAGGAGACCCGGCAATTCGTGTGGTACCGCACTGATGAATGCCATCGCGCGACATGTTTCTTATAGCTTCAGGCAAGGCCTTTTTATCAAACCAGTATTCCAGCGAGCCACAGTTACATTGACGCAATGCTTCGTCAAGTTTTTCATGTGCGCGAATCACTGAGTCTACATCGGCATCTGTCAGGGAATAGTCAATCACCAGGGTTTGTCCGTTTGCTCCCAGTGTCATGCTGTTCTGAATATCAGGTGTTTGTTCTGCATGGAAATGTAGCGCATAACAGTTGTTGGGGCTATACAGGAAAACTCCGGGGAGCTTACGTTTTTTACAATATCTTCTATAAAAGATCGTAGCGGGTGTTAACAATGAACCAGGAAGATCCTTCATGATATTGTAAACATGTTTGCCAACGGCTGTTGTTTTACCATGGGTTACTGCCTGGGCAATAGCAGGGGGTGCCAGCTTTTTTCCTAAAACGGGCGTAATCATGGCCAGGTACATAAAGGACATTGCGCCGCTTCGATGGCTGGGTTTGTAATACAGGGGATTGTCTAGCCAGAGAGCAATATTTAAGAGGTTTTGCGCTACCAGAAATTCTTTAGAAAACTGGAAACGCCTTCTCAAATAAGTGCCATCTGCATCCTGCATAAACCCATAGTCAGTTTTTTTAGGATCTCCTGTAAACCTGATAGAAGCTATCTTTCCTGAAACATGCCCCTGATAATACTTGCCTAATGCTGCCGGCACTGATCCTAATAACTCAAATAGCTGTTTATTTCTCAGCAATATCCTTGTACTTTCCTGAGCGCCGGCTGCCAGCACAAAAGCTCTGGCATTTACCTGCTGCAATTGCCCATTATGGGTCTGACGAATCAATAAGCTGCTTATCTCGCCATTGCTATTGGGTGCCGCAAAATCTTTGGCTTCCTGTGCCAGCATAACAGTAAGGTTGGCACAGGCATCGATTTCTTTTGCATAGCGTTGCCCAAATCTGGTGGGCATGCTCCAACGCTCAATGGCAGCATCCGATACAAAATCTGACTGAAATCCTTCTGCTATTCTTGTATGGCGGTAATGCGGATACTCATCAAGGTTAAAGACTGGTGCACCACATTCAAAATAGGCTGCCGTTCTTGGCAGGAAGTCAGTGATCTCCTGATATAAATCCAAATTCCAGGTGCAGCCGCCATTTAAAATGGCACGGTCTGTAAAATCTACTTCATCGAACATAACACAACGGCCACCCCAACTGGCTGTAGTGCCGCCAAAAACCTTGTTAGTACATTCATAGGGTGGATGATGGTTGCGTGCGTTACTGATATGAACGGTATCGTCCAGCCCATTCCTTGCTGTTATTGTTTCGGTTCCGTACTCAATCATCAGAACATGATGATGAGGATTTTGGCGGCTGTATTCCAGTGCAAGAATAATACCGGCAGGCCCGCTTCCGATGATACATAGATCGAAAGTTAAAGAGGGTACTTTTTCCACTCTCATGGTGGTAGGTGGCTGTTTTAAGTTAGATCCTATAGAACGTGATGATCCCAGTCAGTGCCTCATGCTTATCCTGTCTCACAGGATGTTGCCGCCCTCTTACCTACCGCGCTACATACTGGCTGTGAAAAGACTTAAAAATTTACCCCTGCAAGCAGCTGTTTTGCTGCAGGACCAATACTGAATTTGCTTTCGAAAGAGCTGAGTGCTCCCTTGCCAATCTGCATTTTTTCTTCTGCAGACTTTTGAAGCCATGTTTCCAGCATTCCATATATTCCTTCCAAAGAATCAGGAGCAATAACCCCTCCACCAAATACTGCTATTTCAGGCCATATATTAACCTGGTCACTGATGAGTACCGGCTTGCTGCAAGCCAGGGCCTCTACCACGGCTATTCCAAAGTTTTCCTGATGGCTGGGTAATATAAAAGCTTCACAACCATATAAAGCGCCCCATTTTGCATCTCCGCTTAACATGCCGGTAAAAAAAACAGCGTTGCGTAACGCATGACTTTTTGAGACCTGGGTCTGTATCTTTTTTCCAAAGTCTGTTTCCAGTCCTGGCCCGGCAATAACAATCTTTGGAATTTCTTTACCAACATTGGCCTTTTTCTGCAGCAGGCTGGCATAGGCTTTTATTAAAAACTCAAGCCCTTTTTTCTCATGGATCCTGCTCAGAAAAAGCCAGTAAGCGCCATTATCAAGCGCCTGGCAATGCTGAAGAAAAGCCAGTTGCATGCTAGGTGTGTAGGGTGGGGGTTTTGCAATGCCATATCCAATGTTAATCTCCCGTTTGGGTTGGTAGGGGCGAAAAGGCTCCCGGGCAAGCTTAAGCTCTGTTTCGCAGGTAAAAAGCAGTCCATCCGCTTCATTTACAACCCTGCCTTCAATTAACTTCCAGTACAAGCTGTTGCGCAGTGCTTTAAGCTTTCTGTCCGGTGCAGCCTGAAAGTAAGGGTCCAGCATGCCATGAGGCATGATGAAAAATTTTGGCACCTTCCCATTTTTCACTGTAGATGTCTTATGCCGGCTTTTAAGCTTTTGAATTGCTTTGAAGACCGCATAGCTGGGATACAACCAAAGCCCATGCACAATAACCACATCAAAGCGGCCCATATGCTCAATCAGCCAGGGTATTAGCTTTGCATTATAGCTCCAGGGCGCTTTTCCGGGCCCCAGGGCATAAATGGTGAATTTGTCTTCTTTAAGATATTGTGCATCAGGCTCATCCAGGCTTACCACTTCGTTGTGCACCCCCAGCTTTTCCAGTTCAGGTATGGAATTGCGAATGCCCTCGCAGGGACCTCCCGAGGAGGGCTTCATGTTGGCAATAACACGTAGCACATTCATGATTAGGCGGGTTGCAAAATGCTTTTGTAAATACTTTCGATACGATCAAGGGCATACGCAGTATCAAACCTTTTGCTATTGATAATCCCTTCTTCAATTACTTTCCTGCGTTTCTCAGGACTTAGCTCAAGTACCTGTTTTATTACAATGCCGGCTTCAATAGCCCATGCTCTAACATCAGATGCCTGCATAGGTTTGCGCGGGATAAGGAAGCCTGCTTTGCCTGCAACGGCACTCATAGGAGCTTCGTTTGTTGTTATTACCGGACAACCACAGGCCATGGCTTCGGCGATTGGCCAGCCAAACCCCTCGGCCAGCGATGGGAATAATAGCAAACTGGCACCACCATATGCCAGTTGAATGGCTTCGTCAGAAAGATTGCAGAGAAAATGAATGTCTTTCCTGTATGTAGCCCCTTTGTAGGCTGATAACAAAGTGTCGCTAGGTGGTCGGCCAGCCATCAGCAGCGGAAGACTTTCGGAACTGTGGGCCCGCCAGGCATCATATATTTCTATTACGCCTACACGATTCTTGTACCATTGATTGCCCCCAACATGCAATAAATAACCGCCAGATAAGTCCAGGCTAGTTTTAGCACCCAGTAACCCCCTGGCTTTGGCAGGATTACAGGGAGCAAAGGGTTGGTTGAAGCCATTATCTACTACATTGGCAGAGGCAGGTGGTGTGCGAAGAAAATAGTGAAGGTCTTCTCTTGTTTTCTCAGATCCACAGATAAAATGCTTGCCACAGGAGTACCCGCGTCTGATCATGCTCTGGTACTGACGTCCGGTCCAGCTTATAGGGTTTTCAGGAATCTGTCCGAGGGCTGAACGTTGTGCCAGAAAATCATGACAATGAATGACGTGCGGCTGGTCTGCTACCAGGGGCACCCAGGGACCAAGCGCCTGATCAGTGAAAACAAAAAGGGTGTTGGAATTATGTTTTTTTAACCGTTTATATACCTCCCGGGGAAATACGATGAATTGATCTAAGTAACCAAGCCATTTCTTTTTATCTGTAGGCAATGGCAGTTTATAAAATCTTGGGTTGGGAGACCACACCTCTACGCTGTGCCCCCGGATTTTCATTCCTTCTGTTAGTAACTGGGCATAACGAGGCATGCTTTGAGACCCCAGAAAAGAAGGATGTGTAAAAAATACTAAGTTCATATCCTACGTGCTGCGGAGAGTACTAAAATCGCTGAGCTACTGGAGTACAGGTTTTTGTGAGGGTGCTAAATCATTTAATTCAAGCAATAGTGCTTCGGCAGTGGCCTCTATGGAATAGCTGGTGAGCGTTGGCAATGCCCAGCTAAAGTCACGGGTGTAGGCAGCAAGTTCTGCGACACAGTTGGCAAGGGCGCGGGCATTTCCTTCATTAAAGATTCTGAATCGTTCCCAATGCGCAAAATCTGCACTGCATCCAACTGCATTGCTAACCACTACGCCGCAGCCTGCCTGCAATGCTTCATTGGCTACCAATCCCCAGGTTTCGCCCATTTTGCGAGAGGGTAAGATCATTACATCCATCGCCAGGTAGTGCGGGGCCAGCTGCGACTGGTTTACAAACCCGGCAAAGTAGCTTAGTATGCCCCATTGCTTTAATGCCGTAGCAGCGAGTATCTTCAACTCGTCTTCCAATGGCCCGCTACCCATGAAATATAAATGCGTTTTTTTTCGCAGGCTTTCCGGAAGGTAGCCAAGCATATGAAAGAGTATTTCAGGGTCTTTCTTGGGGATAAATTTTCCTGAAAAGCCTATCACAAAGGCAGCAGGCGGGATGCCAGCTTTATTGCGGGCCATCAAGCGTACCTCCTCTTTTTCTGAAGTTGTTAGGGTTGTAAAACGATTAATGGTACCATAGCGGGCCGGCCTTAACTTTTCACTGCTGATACCGTGCTGCAGATAATGATCTTTATTCAGTTCTCCTATATAAAAGCATCTTTTCAGCGGCTGATACACTATGTGGTATAAAACAGATCTTACCGCAGCCTTATATTTGGTCCGATGAGTAGCCTTATCCTGGGTTTCACAGCGCAGCCACAGTGGAATCCCAAGCTGCAATGCCTGCTGATAAGCTACCAGATCGTAGCGATAGTTTAAACCGGTAAGCAGGATTGCATCAGGCTTTTGCTGCTCAATGATATTCTTTATCCCTCTGCCGCTTAAAGAGTTCCATCCCGAAAGGGGAGTTCCATTTTCACTATGCAAGATTGTGTAGGGATAGCCAGATAACATAGGCTCATCCCATGATAGCGTACGATCAAACCCCCTGTCATTAAACCCGCGTACAGAACAATCCGATGCGTACGCAACATGTACGCAACCAGGATGCAGCAACTCCATAGCCTGCCAGATTGGTACCCGATATTGTACCGGATGCGAATCAAACACAAGAAGCTTAGGCATTTTCATAAGCCTCTAATGTACTGGATGAATATTCCCTGTTTGTCTCGGAAAGGATCGTACTTAAAATCTGTTTGCAAACAGCTTCATTGCCAAGTCCCAGGGTACGCACCTGTTTCATACCGGCCTCTCTAATCTGTTCGCGGCGCTTATCGTTCGCCAGCAGTTCCAGACAAGCAGATGCACATTCTTCTGCATCTGACCAAAAAACTGCTTGTACACCCTCCTGGTACATTTCCAGATGTTCCGAGGTTCTCTGGGCACAAAGTAAGCCTCCTGCGAAGGGAACCTCAACAGACCGGCGCGTGTGCAAATCCCGATTGCGGCTGGAAAGAAATCCCAGCGAAACTTTGGCTCCCTGGATGCCTGCTACATAATCACGTCCATAAAT
>JASLAE010000124.1 GCA_030147305.1 Cesiribacter sp. | reverse complement strand
CGACCCACCTTCTTCCTGGCAGCCTTCAGTGGCCGACAGTGCTAGGGTTACCTCTGGTTTATCGAGCTTCGTCACCTGGGCAGTAAGACCAAGATTAGTCTGGCCGCAAGAATTGGCGTCACTTACAGATATGAGGGTAATCACCCGATCAGCCGTTACGTCCAGAACAGGGATGCTGTACGAAGTTGCTGCAATATCGGCAATAGTAACATCCTGGTTGCCATCGTTATAAGTAAGGGCAAAGGGCTGCAGACCTGTAAAATTAACTGTCAGGCTTCCGTCTTCGCCATCGCAGACCTCTAGTGTAGAAGAAGGAAAGGTAGCGGTTGGCAGTGCGTTTACTACCACGTTTACCACTGTAGCGTTGCTATAACAGCCGTTGTTGCTTTGTACTATATAATATGTATAGGTACCGTCCTCACTATTATTATAGTATGGAGTATCGGTATCAGGATCAAAGGAAGTTGTTCCTACACCAGCAACTTCATCGGTTAATGCAGCATCGCGGAAAATCTGTACGTCATAGGTAGCATTCAAGAAGCTGATGGCTGCTACATCACCACCCACACAGATGGGGGCTGGTGTAGTCACTTGTATATCAGCTGGTTTCTCAAGTACTTGAATATTGATAGTGCCTGTAGCTTCACACCCGTTTACAGCATATAGAACATCGAGGATATATGTGTTCGCCGCTAAACCCGCAGGATTAAAGGTATTTCCACTTACACCAGTACCAGTAAATGTGTAATTTCCGCCTGTTACACTTGGAACTACTAAGCGCGTTAGATCATAAGGCGAATCAGTCTGGCATACTGTTGCTAGTGAGCTGGTGAGGGTTAACTCGTTCCTAATGCTATAGATAGCACTGGCTGTACAATTAGAATTATTATCAATGACAGTGACAGAGTATTCTCTGGCTACACCGTTATTACCACCGCTAAGATTATTGAAAATTGCACTTACCACACCATTGTTTAATGTACCTTCAATAGGTGTTCCGCCATCAAGAGAGAATCCATAGCTACCCGAGCCTGAGATTTCTAGTACATTTACAGTAATTGATCCATTAGCTGAACCTTGACATGAATTATCAGTAACATCATCACTATCAATAGCAACAGCATCAATAGCCTCAACTTCAATTTCCTGCGATACAGGTGTTCTATTGGCATTTTGTACTACTACAATATAATATCCTGCTTCAAGATCATTGAAGGTTACCATCTGGTCCAGTGCGACATCAGTAACACTTCCATCACTCGGACCTATTATTCTTACTCGAAAGGGAGCAATCCCTGTTTTTACAACCACACTAAGTGAACCATTATTTGCCCCACCACAAGCATGCTTGACATTTCCAACCTCAAATGTAGTAGCTTGAGCTTGCGCAACAAGGCTGAAGAATAGCAGGTTCAGAAACAACAACAATCCTTTTATGTAAATCTGCTTCATACTATGTGCGCTGCTATATGTTGATATAAAATGAAAGTTGTTTGCTACATCCATTTGCATCCTGGACTATCACTAGGTATCGTCCAGCCCCTAATTGCTTACTTCGGTTTGTTGATTTTTCCTCTTCAACTTTCTCTCCATACCAATAATAAAAATAAGGCGCTACTCCTCCTTTTATCTCTATATGCACCATCATCTTATCGCCTGCCTTTTCCTGCCGTGCACTTGCTGTAAGCACTTGGGGTAGTTGGGCCAGATTAAAAGTTTTTCTGGCAACTTTTCCGTTTGCATCTGTAACGGTGCAGGTGTATGAGCCGCCCGTAAGATCATTCCTAAAGCTACCGGTGCGACTATCACTCCAGCTATAGGTGTAAGGTGCTTCTCCACCATGGGCAGTTACCGCTACTGTATGGCGGGTACCGGCGCATCCGGATTCACTTACATTCGCTGTAAGTTGTAATTCCTTTGCTTGCTGCGCCATTCCACCCGTTAAAGCGCTGACTAGCAAAAACATAAGCATCAAGTATTTCATAGGATTTCTGATTGGCTCACCGCCACACACCTGGACAAAACATCAATAGATTATTCAGTTACAGGCTATTACACCTTATCACAGAGTAAAGATGTTTGTTAATAGCCTCTTAAAAAATTGAATAATACTGAAATCACTACATATGAAAAGTACCGACCTGCTTTGCAGAAATGCAGAAATGAAAAGCGTATGTAAAAAATATGGGAAGAAAATTGTAAATAAATAGCCCTCTTTAAACCCTTTATTGAATCACATAAGAGCATTTATTTGATTTTCTGCAACTTATAGCAAACCCGGCAGCTATTTCTATGAAATCAAAACTCAAGCGGGAAACATCCACCATTTTATACTTTTCTGCGTCTGCTAAGCTTTTTTAACACTTTTTCGGGCACAAAATGCCAGATTATAAGGGAGAGGATGTAAGAAATGGAATCAAATAAAACAGTGAGACTGTTACTATATAGAAGCAGTGTTCATGCGGCTGGTTTTAATATTTAACAAAATTTCTAACTTTGCCGCAAAAGCAACTGTTAGTTGTTTATAAGGTATTGAACTAAATTTTTCCTACTACCATGGCTTTTGACATAGAAATGATCAGAGCGGTGTATAGCCAAATGGGCGATCGCATTAGCAAGGCCCGCAAAATCGTTGGCAAACCGCTTACACTCGCAGAAAAGATTCTTTACTCACACCTTTATCAGGGAGATCCTACCGAAGCCTTTGGCCGCGGCAAATCTTATGTGGAGTTTGCCCCGGACCGCGTAGCAATGCAGGATGCCACCGCGCAGATGGCACTGCTTCAGTTTATGCAGGCCGGTAAAAAAACAGTGGCGGTACCTTCTACCGTTCACTGCGACCACCTGATTCAGGCAGAAATTGGCGCTGCAAAAGATCTGCAAAAAGCCAATGACGTGAATAAGGAAGTATATGATTTCCTGGCATCAGTATCTAATAAATATGGCATAGGCTTCTGGAAGCCGGGTGCTGGTATTATACATCAGGTTGTGCTGGAGAACTATGCATTCCCTGGCGGCATGATGATTGGTACCGACTCTCATACGCCAAATGCTGGTGGCCTGGGCATGATCGCCATTGGTGTGGGCGGTGCCGATGCTGTAGATGTGATGGCAGGTATGGCCTGGGAATTGAAATTCCCCAAGCTGATCGGCATTAAACTGACCGGCCGCCTTAGTGGCTGGACTGCCGCGAAAGACGTAATCCTTAAGGTAGCGGGTATTCTTACCGTAAAAGGTGGTACCGGTTATATTGTAGAATATTTTGGAGAAGGTGCCGATGCCATCAGCTGTACTGGCAAAAGTACTATCTGTAACATGGGTGCCGAGATTGGTGCAACCACATCTGTGTTCGCCTATAGCGATACCATGCGTGCTTATCTGGAAATGACCGAGCGTGCTGATGTAGCTGCCGAAGCAGAACGGGTACGTGAACACCTGCGGGCCGATGAAGAGGTTTATGCAGATCCGGAGAAATTCTATGACCAGGTAATAGAAATCAACCTGAGCGAACTGGAGCCACACATTAACGGCCCGTTTACACCAGACGCTGCCTGGCCAATCTCTGAATTTGCCAAAGCTGTAAAAGAGCATGGCTGGCCTGAAGAGCTGGAAGTAGGCCTGATCGGTTCCTGCACCAACTCAAGCTACGAAGACATTACCCGTGCTGCTTCAGTAGCTACACAGGCCATCAACAAAAAATTAAAAGTACAATCTGAATTTACGGTAACCCCTGGTTCTGAACTGGTACGCTATACCACAGAACGGGACGGACTTCTGGAGCCCTTTACCCAAATTGGTGGGGTGGTGCTGGCAAACGCCTGCGGACCCTGCATTGGACAGTGGGCCCGTCACATGAAGGACCCAAGCCGCAAAAATTCGATCATTACTTCGTTCAACCGTAATTTCGCCAAGCGTAACGACGGTAACCCCAATACGCATGCATTTGTGGCTTCTCCTGAAATTGTAACAGCCATGACCATTGCAGGAGACTTAACCTTTAACCCATTAAAGGATACTTTGCGCAATGCAGACGGACAAGATGTAATGCTGGATGAGCCGATGGGTATTGAACTTCCGCCCAAAGGCTTTGCTGTGGAAGATGCAGGTTACCAAGAGCCAGCTGCCGATGGAAGCCAGGTACAGGTTGTGGTAAAACCAGACTCTGACCGCCTGCAGCTGTTGGATCCGTTCAGACCCAACAAACCGGCAGATTTTGAAGGCCTGCGCCTGCTGATTAAAGCAAAAGGCAAGTGTACTACTGACCATATTTCCATGGCCGGCCCATGGTTGAAATACCGTGGCCACCTGGACAACATCTCAAACAACATGTTAATTGGCGCAGTAAACTACTTTAACGAAGCCACCAACAAGGTGAAGAATGTATTGACCGGCGAATCAGGTGAAGTGCCTGCTACCGCCCGCCATTACAAGCGTGAAGGCATTGGTACAGTAGTAGTAGGCGATGATAACTACGGGGAAGGCTCCAGCCGCGAGCATGCTGCCATGGAACCTCGTCACCTGGGTGTCCGGGCTATACTGGTGAAGTCCTTTGCCCGTATTCACGAAACAAACCTTAAAAAGCAGGGCATGCTTGCAATCACTTTTGCAGATCCTGCAGATTACAACAAGGTACAGGAAGCTGATGTCATCGACATTTTAGGCATTGAAAACTTTAGACCGGAAGTTCCGCTTACTGTTAAGCTTACGCACGCCGATGGTGCAACTGATGAATTTAAAGTAAACCATACCTACAACGAAGGCCAGATTGGCTGGTTCTGGGCTGGTTCTGCCTTAAACCTGATAAAGCTGCAGGAAGGCTCAGATGCTTAATTGATTAACTTTTGTAACAACTACTAAGAAAGCCGGAGTCTTTGCTCCGGCTTTCTTTTTTTGTATAGCTGTTCATGAATGTTGTGAAATGCTATCGAAGCTATGTTAGCGCTTAGCTTTTCTCTGTATAATGCTTCTGCACCAGTTTATCAGCATCAGCGGTGCGTACCTCTCCTATCCATTCATTGCCCACAATAACTACAGGTGCCTCTTTGCAACGCCCCGTGCATTTGGTCTTGATGACCTGGCTCACTTTTTTAAGTCCATTCTTATCTAATGCTTCTTTAAACGCTTTCTGTAGCTTTTTGCTTTCTGACTTACAATCACTGCCGGTGCAGACAAATACAAAATGCTGAACATGACTAAAATCTTTCTTTCCCATGGCTATACCTACGTTGATAACAGTATTTTGGTATTAGGCTAGCCAATTATTCCAGCTACCCAACGCATTAATTGTCCGCTGATGTAGGCGCCATAGGTGCCCAAGGCATAACCCAAAACAGCCAACAGCACACCCACGGGAGCCAGCGATTCATGAAAAGCAGAGGCTACCACGGGCGCAGAGGCCGCACCGCCCACATTCGCCTGGCTGCCCACCGCTGTGAAGAAAAAGGGTGCTTTGATTATCCAGGCCACAACCAGCATCACGCTCACGTGTACCAGCATCCAGACAAGGCCCACTACGAAAATTCCCGGATTGGCTGCAATGCCGGTAATATCCATCTCCAGACCAATGGTGGCTACCAGTATGTAAATCATGACACTGCCCAACCGGGAAGCACCCACACCCTCCAGCTTCTTGGCAGAAGTAAATGAAAGCAGCAAGCCCAGGGTAGTAGCAATTACTACAATCCAGAAAAAGGAGCTTGTCAGGCTAAAATCTACCAGCCAGGAATAAGGCTTATTTCCCGTTGCAGGATCTACAGAAGCCGCTGCCTGCTGCAGGCTGGGTGTTAAAATATCTGCAAAAAGGTGCGAGAGGCCTGTTGCGGCGAAGCCTACCGACAAAATAATGATGGTATGCGTAAGCGTTGGCATTTTGGCAATGCTGAGTCGGTAATCCTCTATGCGGCGGCGCACATCTGCAATGGCAGAAGCATCTGCCCGGAAAATCTTGTCTACACGCTTGGATCTGCCGGCACCAAAGAGCAGAAAGGCCATCCAGATATTGGCCACGATTACGTCAACGGTAGCCATTACACTAAATAGCCCGGGTCCGTATTCATCAACTTCAAACAACTCTTTCATGGCAGCCTGGTTAGCACCGCCCCCAATCCAGCTCCCGGCTATGGTACTAAGCCCACGCCAAACAGCATCGCCACTTACAATGTCCGGATTAAAAAGCGATACGATCCACATGGCAATTGGACCGCCCAGAATAATCCCAACCGTACCCGCCAGAAACATAATGATGGCCTTTGGTCCCAACTGCCGGATACCTCTCAGATCTATGCTAATCGTTAGCAGCACCAATGCCGTTGGCAGCAGGTAGCGTGAGGCCATAAAGTAAAGATTAGAGGTATGGGGGTCTACAATGCCAAAAGTATTGAGAAGCGAAGGCAGAAAATAACATAAAAGCAGGGCCGGCACCACACCATAAAATTTCATCCAGAAGGGATGGGTGCTTTTAGCGGTATAAAATACCAAACCCAGCAATGCCATTAAGATGCCAAATACAACAGCATCATTGGTAATTAACGCGTGAGACTCCATTCAAATAAGTTCGTAGGGTACCAAAACGGCCAAGTTAATTAAAAAATCCTGCTGATGCTCTACAATTACACAGCTTGACGCATAATCTACAAAATCTCCACTGCTCTAAACTGGGCAGTAAGTTTATATGCCCATTTTTACATCCCAGGGTTGGCAGCAGCTGAAGGCAACTGTTCTTTGGTTACATCTGAATTAAGCACCTATAAACTAACCCCTTGGTTTCAGGGCCGTAGCAGCGGATGCCGAGGCAGCAGTTCATGCATCAGGGCAACAAATTCGCTCAGAATCATGGCTGTAGCGCCCCATACCACCCGTTCCTGCACAGGATAGTAGGGCGTACTGATGGGGTAAAGGCTTCCTGGAGGTGTGTCGGTAAACTTAATAAAATTTTCTGTTAGCAGGTCGGGCAGTGATACTTCCAGCACCTGCTCTACTTCAGCAGGATCTGGGACAAAATGAGGGGCCGAAGGCATAAAGCCAACAACAGGCAAAACCACAAAATTGCTGGGTGGAATGTATAATTCAGAAAGTGTGCCCAATACCTGTACGTCCACTCGCGGAATGCCCATCTCCTCCTCTGCTTCCCGCAGGGCAGTATATATGCGGTCCGGATCTCCCGGCTCCTGCTTGCCACCGGGCAGGCTCACCTGCCCGCTATGATGCCCGTTATAGGTTGGCCGTTGCATCAGCGGCAGCCACAGCATATTAGCCTGTGGATAGAGCAGCAATAACACACTGCCCTGCCGGGCGTCGGGTCTTGGTTTTATTTTAAATCTCACGTCGCGCTCAAGCTGTGGAGACATAAGCGCCTGTGCTTTTATGCCAGGCAAAGGCTCTGTTAAGCGTTGTTGTAACGCCGCAATAAAATGTTCCATACAGCTGCAAAACAAAAAAGCTTCCACAGTTGTGTGGAAGCTTCTTATCTTTTTTAGAAAATTATGCTTCTGAAGAGCCTTTGTCGTAGCTGATCTTCGGAATGTTTTTATCAATCATATAACGGCCTACGCCTTCTTCTCCAATGGTATCGAACAGTTCCAGTGCACGGCGGGCTATATACTCTTCCTCGATCTGCTCCTGCAGGAACCACTGCAAGAAACCTACCGTTGTAAAGTCCTGTACCTGATAACACCGGGCTACAATCCGATTGATGGATTGCGTTATGGCAATCTCCTGTTCCAGAGTTTGCTCAAAAACACCCCTGAAGGATTCGAAATCCTGTGGAACACCGGCTATTTCCGGAGAAACGGCGTTACCACCCAGATCCAGTACATATTTAAAGATCTTAAGCATGTGTCCACGCTCTTCGTCAGCCTGTTTGTAGAAGAAGTTAGCGCTATTTTCGAACCCATGCTGATCGCACCAGGAGCCCATTGCTAAATAAACAGCTGATGAATGTGCTTCACGTTTGATTTGCTCGTTCAGGGCAATTTCTATTTCTTCGGTAAGAGAAGTCTTACGTCTTAATAAATCTTTCATATGTATTTTACTTTTCTTCATCTACTTATACTCACTAAAATACATCATAGTTGTAGGATTACAATATTACAGTACAAATTTGGAACTGTTCTAAATCTTAATTAATGCCAGTAACAGCGCCTCTATTGTGTGCAGTGAGCACAGACAACCATACAATTATAGCCAAATGCAAGCGCTAAATCTTCTATAAGCAGGCCTGAATAAACGCAGGAGCAGTAAAGCTGTATCTATTATTGCAGCAGCAATAGTACCAATCTGGTAAATCAGTAACGGGAAAAGAACAGCTATGTTAAAGAAAGGCCTCCCAAAAAGATATTGGAACTGTTAGATAAAAGCCACAGCACGGCGCAGGCGTTCGTGCAGTATGCTATTGAGTTCCATCATGGCTTTGGCACCATTGATGAGGTCCTGAAACTCCAGAATATCGGGAATACTCAGGACAAAGCAACGGTCGCACCCACATGGATTGAGAATCTCCACATCACAGGCACGGGCAGGATTAGACAGCAGCTCTTTCAGGTTAATGCCATTAACCTGCTTCCTGAGAGAAAAATAGCAAGGCAGTTTGAGCAGCGACCGGCGACCATACCACTCCAGCACTAACAAACCACGATGATTATCCTGGTAAATATGGCCATTGAGCGTACTGTATAATGCTTTTAAATGCTGGTCCTGCATACAACTTTAAGATGCACAAAGATCTACCCTATTTAGATCAAATCCAAATAAAGATAAGTAGCTTTCGCCATAAAACTTCATCGGTACAATTATAGCCATCCGATAGAATATAACCCATTATACCTAGTGGATGTATTGAACTAACGCTTCATGATTTCTGGGAGCTGTTTATGAAAATGCAGGTACTTTCCTGCCAAAACACCTAAGAAATCTACAGCCATATGCTCCTTACATATTACTGGTAAAACAAAAGCAAAAACTTTTAGCGCTGCAAGGTGTTAAATGTTTAACAAATCAGGGAATCATGAAACACTTTAACATACTTTTTACATTTATCTTTTTGGCCATTGTGGTAACATCCTGTACGCCAGCTAACCTTAGCTACAACGAAGCACAGGACCGCAATTCTCGTAAACTGGAGACAGAAGCAGAAAGATCAGATGCCACCTTTATGGTTGAAGCTGCAAATTACAACATGCTACTCACTGCCATGTCGACCAAAGCTGCGCAGGATGGTTATGCCCGTATCGTAACAGATTTTGCCAATACGGCCGTGACTGATCACAACAGGATGCGTGACGATATCCGAAAAATTGCAAGAGATAAAAAGATTGCTTTACCTGCCACCATGAGCGATCGGTATCAGGACATCATGAACGAGCTTTCCCGTACCGACCAGCGTTCCTTTGACCAGCTCTATCTGCGTGCCGTAGAAACGGTGCACAACAATGCCATTCGCATGTTTGAGGAAGCAGCGATCAATGCAAATGATAATAACATCAGGGCTTTTGCAGCCTCTAAACTTGATGTAATGCGCTCACACGAACGCAAAGCAGACGAGCTGGAGAGGCAGTTATTGTAATAATTTATTTTCAAGAGTATCTAATTGAAGAAGGCTACCCTTTACAGGATAGCCTTTTTTTTTGCTAAAGCCTAAATCAGGCAGTTTTAAAGCTTCGTATTTCAGCTGCGTACTGCTGGTGCCACGCGAACCTTTAGTAAATGAGATTCGAGGCTGGCTGCAGCAAAAAAATTGGCAACCCGATTTCCTGTTGCAGTTGATGCAGCGATACCGGGCTACGCCGGAAATGCTCCTGCACAGGCTAACCAACTTACTGCCCCGCTTTTTGGCCTGCGCGAGATTTTCTTCTTAAGATTTAATAACCCCATTGGCTCAGACGAATATTTTCTTACCAAGGAGATCCACCTGAGTGGCTTGCACAAGCCGCATGGCAGTATGATGAACGAGCATTATTGCCGCCGCTGGATCTCACTGACCATCTTTGGGGAGCTGGACACAAACCTGAATACAGCGCTGCTATGCCGGGCGCAAAGGAGTAAATACATTGGCAGCGAAAACGAATACCTGGTACTCACGCTGGCCCGGACCAATAATCCTCAGCCAGGTCGTCACAGCAGCCTTTCCATTGGCCTGAGATTGAATGAAACCTTAAGGCGGAAGCTTCGCTGGTGGAATGATGATAACACACCCGTTTGCTGGGTGAATGAAACCTGTGAACGCTGTCTGGCAGTTGATTGCCTGGAACGTGCCGTTCCGCCACGTATATTGCAATTGCAAAATCAGGTAAACGAAACCAAGTATGCGTTAAAGGAATAAAAGCAAAAAAAGAATATAGGCTGGGCACATACAGAAGAAAACAGGTGGGCATACCTGGTTTGCCGTCCTATTTTTATCAGATCCCTACTGACATAATTCCTGCAGGGCCTGCACGCCGGAAGCTTCTTCTACTTCAGCAGACTTACGCCAGGCAGCACAGGCTTTATCGAACTGGTTCTGGCGGTAATATAATTCTCCCAGATAGTACTGCACCTCATCCAGAAATGGATCTATCTGGAGAGCTTTTAACAAATGGGTCTCGGCAGCAGGGTACTGCTCCCTGTAAAGCAGGAGAATCCCTTTATTTCTGTGAACCCAGGCGTTGGTAGAATCAATTGCAAGACTTGTATCAATATCACTGGCTGCTTCTTTATACTTCTCCAGTTGGGTAAGTATAAAGCCACGGTTATTCAGGAAAAAAGGATTTCGGGGCTGTATCCGCACAGCCCTATTGATAACTTTAAGTGCTTCGTCGTAATTCTTTTGTTCTATTAACAGCATGGAAAGGGCATTGTAAGCATTGGCTTCATCCCCATCCAGCTTAATGGCGGTTTCAAGATCGATACGCGCGCCCGTATAATCCTGCACCTCCATTTTAATGATTGCCCTGTTCACATATGCTTCAGCATTTTTGGGGTTTAGGGAAAGTGCCTGGTTAAAAGCCTGAAGGGCAGAATCTTTTTCCTGCAAATGACTGTAAGCCAAACCTCTTGCAAAATGAACATAGGCAGAATCTGAATAAACCTGCGCGACCTGGCGCAGGTCCTGAAGCGCTTCCGTCCATTGCTGAGTTTCGAGATAAACGGTCGCTCTGTTATAGCGGGCGTCTGTATAGTCACTCCTCAACTGTAAAGCAGCATTGTAATCCTCTAAAGCCTGTTCGTATTGATTTGTTCTAAAATAAGCAATGCCACGATTATTGTAGGCATCTGCATATTTTGGGAAATGCTTGAGCGCTTCGGTATACAGGCGGATGGCTTCGGGATATTGCTGTTGCTGCAGGTAAGCGTTGCCTTCCTGTAATATCTCATAAGCCTCCTCTTCGTTACTTGGGTTGCAGGCCAAAACCAAGATAAAAAGGGCCAGAAAATAGGAATACTTTTTCATTTTCGGCACAAATATAGAACCAGTTATGGATAGGTTAACACTTTTACAGGTAAAAATGAAAAGTGCAATGGCAGAACATTATTTTGCTGTAAAATAATCAGTCCATCTTTCACCGTTTGGTCTCCGTAATGCTGACCTTAGAATTTATTCAACTTAACTTACCTTTTTTGTAATTTTCTTAGATAAATAAACTTGTATTGTTTAACTTCGGATAGTAGTAAAGTAGTATTTATAGCACAAAATGGTCAAGAACCAAGCGTGCAGTAGCAGTATGCTGAACTGGCCTAAACATTTCATTATACCGCTGGTTGAATATATGCCTAGCAGAAATGCCCGTCATTTCTGATTATCCGTATCGAATTAGCTACCAACATCAGTATTATTTTTTGCTTCTATAATGGTGGGGCTTATTTCAGGACAAATTTTTATTTACTCTTTTAGTGGTTCTACTGCAGGCAGCATATGGTTGCAATTGTTCTTGAAGAACAGGATTTGTGCAGCTCTATAATTGCAGCTGTGGAAGCTCTTTATACCTTCTTTTCTCCTTCAAAAGCAATTAATCATTAGTATAAGTATTTTTTTAAACAATACACCCGGTCTGAGGAAGATGCAGGAGCGAAACAGAGAAGATTTATGGACGTTGATCATCTGCAAATATTAATGACCTCCGACACCCTGGGTGGTGTCTGGTCATACAGCCTGAACCTGGCGAAAGCTTTGGAGCCTTTCGGCGTACACATACACCTGGCTACCATGGGTGCCATGCCAGATCAAAGCCAGAAAGCACAGGCGGCACAACGCAGCAATCTTACGCTCCACAGCAGCACCTGGCAGCTGGAATGGATGGATGATCCGTGGGAGGAAGTAGCAGCTGCAGGTCACTGGCTTAAATACCTGCAATCCGAGATCAGACCAGACCTTGTGCACCTAAATGATTATAGCCACGGCAGCCTTCCCTGGAATGTTCCTGTGCTCATGGTAGGCCACAGCTGTGTTCCAAGCTGGTGGCAAGCCGTGAAAAAGGAAGAGGTGCCGGCACAATACGATGCTTACATGCAAAAAATAAAGGCAGGCCTTCAGGCGGCAGATGTGGTGGTAGCACCCTCAGGGCATTTTATGGAACAGCTAAGCTACTTTTACGGCCCTTTTAACCAACAGCAGGTTATCTACAACAGCACCTCAGCCAATGACATCAAGCCCGCGGCAAAGCAGCCCTTTATTCTATCGGCCGGCAGGTTGTGGGATGAAGCCAAAAACATTTCATTTTGCGATATGATTGCGGCAAGAGGACTTGACTGGCCACTGATTGTTGCCGGGGAAGACAGACATCCCAATGGTAAACAAATTAGTTATCAGCATCTGCATACAATGGGCAAGCTGAGTCACCAGGATTTAACCCAGCGCCTTGCGGTAGCAGCCATTTATATGCACCCTGCAAAATACGAACCCTTTGGTTTATCTGTCCTGGAAGCTGCCCATGCCGGATGTGCCCTTATCCTGGGAGATATTCCATCTTTAAGAGAACTTTGGCAGGACGCCGCGCTCTTCATTTCCACAACAGATGTAGAAGAAGCCCATCGGCAGGTTCAGGAACTGCTGGGCAATAAGCCGCAAAGACAACAGCTGGCACAAAAAGCCTTGCAACGCGCCAGGCAGTATTCTCAGGCCCTGCATGGAAAGCAGTATTTCGAGCTTTACCAGGAGCTGATCCGTGAAGCCAGACAGTCGGTGCTACCGGAGACACGCACGGAAAGAAGAGCAGCCAATCGTTAATTACAGGAGCATTGGCATTATCCCACTTTTTCAACCGAATAGTGGCAATGTAGAAAAAGCCACCGGTTTCAGCTAACCTGGTGGCTTTTTTTCAAACTTTTGTTTTAGCGCCCTTACTGCCCATGGCATTGGCCTTCAGTTGCTTTCTCTCCTCTTTCTCATCGTCATCAGCTTCTAAAGGTGGCTTTTCGCCATCGTCTGTAATACGGGGTGTATCGTAATTATTATCCAGTACCTCTTTCACCTTCTCACTCTGCACTTTTACATATTCTGCCTCTCCCATTTGAGATATCCGGCGATAGTATTCATAAACAGGCACTGCATAACTCTTAGGTTCAATTTTATGACCAAACCTGCGCGCCCAGACTGCAGTAAAGGCCGCCCCTAAGAAGAATACAATGCTGGCATAGGAAGTCCAGAGCAGAATAAGGATGATTGAACTGGCCGCCCCATAGGCCGAGGCAGGGTCTGTAAACCCGATATACTTCCCAATAAGCGCTTTACCGCCCAAAAATAGCAGGGAAGTTACCAACGCACCTATCCAAACATCTCTCCAGGCCACTTTTGCATCAGGCATCACTTTGTAAATGGTAGCAAAGAGCAGCGTAATAACACCTGCAGAGATCACAAAATTAACCACATCAATTATGTAAGTGGAATAATCTGAATAAATGGTGATATGGTCCGTCATGTATCCGCTGACTGCGCTTACCAGGGAAGAAATAATTAAGGAAGAGAGCAGTAGAAAGCCCACCACCAACACCATTCCAAAAGCAAAAATCCTGTCCAGAATTACCTGTACAAAGGCCCTTTCGGGAATTACCTTAAGCTCCCAGATATCATTTAAACTGATCTTTAGATGAAAGAAGACCCCCGTAGCCGCATAAACCAACGATGCTATACCAATGATGGTAGCAATGGTACTATGCTGCGCCTGACTGGCAGCCTTGATGGTTTCCTCTACCTGCCTTGCCCCTTCCGGCCCCAGAATCTCACTGATCTCCCGGTATACCTGCCCCTCTATGGTTAGGTCACTAAAAAAATACCCGGTCACATAAAATATCACCACAAAAAGGCCAGGCATTGAGAAAACTGTATAATAAGCTATTACGGCGCTCAGACGAAATGGATCATTCTCCATCCACTTGTTGTAAGTGGCTTTGAGTATGATCCAAAACGTTGTTGCACGTCGCTTTGCCCTTTTCATGCGCCTACTACTTCACCTCCGTTTATGTGCATGATCTGTCCTGTCATATAAGAAGCATCTTCAGAAGCTAAAAACACATAGGCAGGGCCTACTTCACTGGGCTGACCCGGCCGCTGTAAGGGTACATCCTTACCAAATTCATCTACATTATCCATGGTACTGGGAATCAGCGGTGTCCAGATTGGTCCCGGTGCCACACCATTCACCCTAATTTTCTTTTCAGCCAGGTTTTTGCCCAGGCTTCTGGTAAAAGCTGTAATAGCACCCTTAGTGGCAGAATAATCAAGCAGGTGAGAACTGCCACGATAAGAGGTTACACTGGTAGAATTGATGATACTATCACCTGCTTGCATATGTTTAAGGGCAGGCTTGGTCAGGTAAAACATGGAGAAGATGTTTGTTCTGAATGTTTTCTCCATTAGATCAAGATCCAACTCATCCATGGTATCGGCAGGGTGCTGTTCTGCAGCATTGTTAACCAGAATGTTAAGCTTCCCAAATTCCGCTACAGTCTTACTAATGCAGTTCTCTGCAAACTTTCTATCGCCCAAATCGCCCCGCAGCAGGAGACATTTACCCCCCTCTGCTTCCACCATCTTTTTGGTTTTGCTGGCATCGGCATCTTCGTTTAAGTAAACGATGACCACATCGGCCCCTTCGCGGGCATAGTGTACAGCTACAGATCTGCCAATACCACTGTCTCCGCCGGTAATTAAGGCTACTTTCCCCTTTAATTTATCACTGCCCTTATATGAGTCCTTGATAACCTGAGGCTCCGGACTCATGGCCGATTCCAGACCCGGCGCTTTTTGTGACTGGTCTTTTATCTTCGAAGAAATTTGTTCTGGTGACTTATCCATACGGTACGTTCTCTAAAAAATATGTATGTAAAAAAATAATTATTGTCTCTCACCCTCCATAACAGCCTGGAACCGGTGCTTCTAATATTTTAGTGCTGCCCTGCCAGACACTTAAACGTAATTTTTGGTAAAACTATCGACAAAAGGGTGGAATTACCTATGCCATCGCTGCATTCTCCTGATTATCAGCAGGAAGGTTTCGCAACAATAAATAAAAGCTGATACCCAATCTTTAAAATAACCTGCCTAGGTTTATCCTAATGCTACTTTCAGTTAGCGATTCTATTAAGCAGGCGTAATATGGTGGCAGACGCCAGTATTATTTACGCTGGTCTCACCATGCCTTAAATCTGGTATTTTGTTGTTTAGCACTTAAAACAAATCCATTTCTCTTATGTTTCTATAAAACGAGCGAAACCTGACAACCTTGTTTGCTAGCCCATCAATACTGCATGAAGCTTACGGCTTACCCGTTACCGTTAGCTATTGCCTTTGGTTGCACCGTTCACCAACACCCTTTCCAACCTGGGCTATCAGCAATAGCTTTGCTTTGGTTTATCCTGTTTACTAAAAAAGCAGGAATTACTTTTACAGGCTGCCTGCACAATTTTTTAGCGGCAGCCAGTACCGAATGGTCGATGTGATTTTTTAACTTTTTTTGTTTCTAAGATGGCTTATAACATTTATACAAACCATTTTCATGGGCGTGAAACTGCGCGAATGCCCAAGATTGAATCCAAAAGAACAACTGACAAGGAGGTAATAAAGCAATGGGCAGAAGTTCGCAGAGTGGTGCCCATTTACCTGAAGGGTAGTAGCGCAGGCTGTGGATTGCGGATCTGTTTCCGCATTACCCATAATCCAAGGTACCAACCCTACGTTATTAGCTGGGAAACCTTTTTCCAGTTATTTGATCAACAACAGCTTGCCTTTGTCTACCAGGAAAAAAAGTATGATGGCAACAAAAGCATCTACTATGAACTGGTCAACAGATCATAAAATCATTGAAGATGCTGCTGGTTTTGAACATGAATATTGATGCATGCTTTTCCTTCAGGGATAGAGGATGATCTTACCAATGTTCTGTTGAGATTCCAGCAAAGCCTGTGCTTTACCAGCCTCTGCCAGTGGTAGTCGCTGGTAGATCACTGGCTTGATCTTTTGATGTGCCAGCAGGTGCAGCAGATGCTGCATTGTCTGACGAAGTAATGGCCTGTTCCTGATGATGCTAAAGAGGTGAAAAACGCTGATGGTCTGGCTGAGTGCTGGGTTTCTGGCAAATCTTTTAATGATGTTGGCCTGTGGAATGCCTTCGGTAAAACCAAACCAGATGATTTGGCCCAGTGTAGCCAGCATCCTGAAATTGTCTTTGAAGCCCTCTCCCCCCACAGAATCAAGGATAAGATCAGCTCCTAAACCATGGGTATAATCCATTACGCTGCTCAGCACATTTTCTTTTTTGTAGTTGATAACCTGCCAGCAGCCTGCCTCCTTTAAAAAAGCGGCTTTTTCGTCGGTGCTGGTAAGGCCAATCACCCGGGCACCTGCCAGATTTGCCAGCTGTAGCACGGCTGTACCTACACCACCCGCTGCAGCGTATAGCAGGATAATTTCTTTTTCCCTGATTCTGCGCATGGTATGCAACAGGTGCCAGGCCGTTAGGTACGCCACGGGCAGTGCCGCTGCTTCGTCCAGGTCTACGCCTTCGGGCAGCAGGAAAATACGTTCCTGGCTAACGGCTATGTGTGTACTGTAGCAGGGTTTACCAAACACCAATACGGCCTGCCCGGGTCTGAAATCCTTTACCTCCGGTCCTACCCTTTCTATGTAGCCTGTACACTCGGCACCTGGTGTTGCAGGAAAATCGGGCATATAGGGATAATGGCCACGGCGCACCAGTATGTCTGCAAAATTAATGCTGATGCTGCTCACCTTCACGATAACCTGCCCTACCTTAGGTACTGGCATGTCTATTCTTTCTAATCCTAAGACATCAGAACCACCGGTTTTGTGCATGCGGATTGCTTCTATTGTTTCTGGCATAAGCTGGTTAAAGAAAAAATTTACTTATCCTAACTATCACAGCATCCTCAGTAGCAGCTTAATATAAGAATTTTAGTATATACAAACTAAAAAGTTGATCAGGTTTGTTGATTAGCCCATGCCAAAGTCTGCTGACAGCTGGAGTTATGCTGCTATTTTTTAATTTTGCAGCATGTTTTTCATACTCTCCAAAACAGTAGGATTGCTGATTAATCCGCTGGTGATATTATTACTCCTCCTGCTGCCGGCACTCTTTTTAAAAAGACAGACGCCCAAACGAATCTTCCTGGGCTTGTTTGGCTTTTTCTTTCTTGTTTTCACCAATCCAGTAATCACCAATGAAGTGATGCAGTGGTGGGAAGTCCCTGCCGTGCCCTTTCGCCATCTTAAGCAACCCTATGATGCTGCCATTGTCCTTTCCGGGGTAACCGCTGCCAACAAAGCACCCTACGACCGGGTGCACCTGCATAAGGGTGCCGACCGGATCATGCATGCCATACAACTGTACAAGCTCGGTAAAGTCCGGAAGCTGGTGCTCAGTGGTGGCTCTGGCCTCCTAACGGCAGATTCTGTTTCTGAAGCCGACCGCATGCGTACCGTTATGCTTTTGTCCGGTGTACCTGCAGGGGATATTCTGCTTGAGCCCAGGAGCAGAAATACCCATGAAAATGCTCGCTTTAGCAGGCAATTGCTGGAGGCCCGGATTACGGATGGCCAATATTTACTGGTGACTTCGGCCTTTCATATGCCACGTGCCCTTTTATGTTTTGCAGAAGAAGGATTACCAGTCCGGGCTTTTAGTACAGACTTTTACAGCATGGACGGCCCTTACACCTTAGAGCATTATCTGATCCCCAGTGCAGAAGCCCTCCACGCCTGGGGCAAGTTATTAAGAGAATGGCTTGGCCTCTTAACTTACAAGGTAATGGGGTACGCCTAAAGTGCCATGTAAAATTTACAAAGGCAGTTAAATTGAACACTTCTATTCACCTACCCAGATAGTCTTTTGGTTTACAAACTCGTGAATTCCCACAAAGGATAATTCACGGCCGTATCCTGATAATTTTACACCGCCAAAAGGAACAGCCGGATCACTGGCCATCATTTTATTCACATATACGGCACCACTGTTGATCTGCCGTGCAACCCGCTGCCCCCTTTTTACATCTTTGGTCCATACAGAACCACCCAGACCATAAGGAGAATCATTGGCCATGGTGATGGCCTCTTCTTCGTCCATTACCCTAAAAACAGTTGCAACCGGCCCGAAGAGTTCTTCTTTATAGGCTGGTGCATTTTTGGGTATGTCTGCCAGGATGGTGGGGTTGAAGAAGGCACCGGGTCTGTCAGGACGGTCGCCACCCAGCACCAGGGTAGCCCCTTTTTTTATGGATTTCTGCACCTGCTCCAGCAATCCTTCCGCCAGATCTTCCCGCGCCATGGGTCCATAATCCACATCGTCGTCGGTGGGGTCGCCAATTTTAAGTGCCGCCATCCGTTTCTTAAACTTCTCCATGAACTTATCATACACCCGGTCCAGCACAATGAAGCGCTTTGCAGCAATGCAGCTTTGCCCCAGGTTAATCATACGGCTTTTCACTGCCCACTCGGCTGCTTTATCCAGGTCAGCATCATCCAACACTACAAAAGGATCACTGCCCCCCAGCTCCAGTACCGTTTTCTTGATGCGCTTTCCTGCTCGGGCTGCAACAATACTGCCTGATCGTTCACTTCCTGTAAGGGTGACTGCCTTCACTACCTTATGGTCTATTAGTTTCTCTGTTTTCTTGCCGCCCACCAGGAGTGTTTGAAATACGCCATCCGGAAAGTCAGCTCTTCTAAAAATTTCTTCCAGGGCCAGGGCTACCTGAGGCACAGAAGAGGCATGTTTAAGAATACCCACATTGCCGGCCATTAAGTTGGGTGCAGCAAACCTAATCACCTGCCAGTATGGAAAATTCCAGGGCATAATGGCCAGCACCGCACCTATGGGTTCATAGGCGATATATGCTTTCCCCTTTTCGACATCCAGGGGCTTATCTTTTAAAAATTCTTCCGCATGGGTGGCATAATAGCGGCAGCAGTCGGCACATTTCTGTATTTCGGCCCTGGCCTCTTTTAAGGTTTTACCCATTTCCAGCGTCATAAGGTGCGCATAGTGCTCCAGGTCATCTTCCATGATCTGGGCAGCTGCATTCATGCAACGTGTGCGTTCACTAAAAGGAGCGATGCGCCAATGGCGAAAAGCTTCCTCGGCAAGTTTAAGGACAGATTTTATGTCTTCGTCTGAAGCTTCTTCGAACTGGCGAATAACTTCATTATTGAAAGGATTAATTGATTGTATGCTCATAAAGAAAAAACTACCTCTTTAAAAAAGAGGTTTAAACAGCAATATGTTCAGGTAAAATTGAAAAGCAGCTGATTTTATTATCCTGCTTAAACCCTGGGTTAAGGCAAAAAAATACCTGCCGGCAGCACTGTCTGAATAGCATACCTTCAATTTAGCTGTCTGCAGAATATAACAGCGCGCTACTGCCCCATGTTGAGCAATCAAAACACATCAACACCAAGTCGACTATAGAGATAAAGCAGGCGCTCAGGCATAATGCTATCTGCGCTCTATAGACCAATGATCTGCTAGGGATGTAGTTTAAAGTCTTTCACAGCTTCTCCTAAATCATATACCCTGGTACCCTGTACTTTATTTTCCAGAATGCTAAAGGCAGCGGCAGATCGGTATCCGGCAGCACAATGTACTACAACAGGTTTATCTGTCGGCACCTCCAGGACCCGCTCCCGCAGCTGATGCAGCGGAATGGGTATGGCATGGGCAAAGAACTTTCCTTCCTTTACTTCTGCATCGTTGCGCACATCTATAATGGTATAATTTTGGGGTGCCGCTTTAAAATGTTCCAGAATGATGAACAGGTCATGCTCCTGGCCTGGCATCGGGTTTACCATAGCCCCCTGTATATTCTGTTCATAACCGATTTTTGCTGCACGCCGTATCAGCCTGTCCAAAGTGGCTTCATCTTCAGCAATGAGGTAAAAAGGCTCCCCTGGACCCACAATGCTGCCCAGCCATGTTTCGAACTTTACACCATCCATAATATTTAGTGCACCCTTGATGTGGCGGTTCTTAAATCTTAGCTGATCCCTGGTATCTACAATAAGGACTTCCGGTGCCAGCTGATCGTCGGGCCCCAGCCGGGGTATGCGGGCAATGCTTTCCTCCAGGTCTGCGGCTCCCTGCTGGTTGAGTGCTACACAAGCACTGAAATATTTGGGAATGAATGGCTGGTCCTGCAACAAGGCCTGCACAAAAGTCTCTTCAGACATTTCCTGTAAGGCCTTATTGGTAGCTATCTCCCTGCCAATGGTGCTGGTGCGTTCGCTACTTAAATTCTTTCCACAAAGAGAGCCTGCTCCATGGGCCGGATACACCATCACGTTGTGCTCCAACTGCATCAGCACCTGGCGGGTGCTGTGATACATCTGGCGGGCCAGATGCTCACGCTGGGTTTCCTGGTCTGCTCCATTTTCCCGCAGATCGGGCCTGCCTACATCACCAACAAAAAGGGTATCGCCTGTAAACACGGCATGTTGCCGCCCGTCTTCGTCCAGCAACAGGATGCAGATACTATCGGGTGAATGGCCAGGGGTATTCAAGGCCTTCAGCTTTATCTGTCCCAGGGCTATTTCATCACCTTCGTCGAAGCCCATGTGGGGGTAACGCGCATTGCTTTTTTGACTTGTATATATCGTGACACCGGTCTTTTTATGCAGCTCCAGATGACCGCTTGCGAAATCTGCATGGGGATGCGTTTCCAGAACTGCCACCAACTGCGCCTGGTGCTCCTGGGCATACTCCAGGTAAGCACTGATGTCGCGCGAAGGGTCAATCACCGCACACTGGCCTTCACTGACTATAGCATATGAAGCATGTGCCAGCTCTGTATCGAAAAATTGTTTGATCTTCAGCATAACAAAAAAGTGTGTGAAGTTAACAAGAATTAAACGCTGTTGCCCCTGTTTGTTTGCCGGGACGCGTTACAAACCTACACAAAAGGATGCAGCAAATGCAACTGCCTCTACACGAAAGCGCAGTGCATATTGATTAGCACATCCTCCCTGCTCCTGCTGTTATTGCATCCAGTTTTTCACCATCAGGTAATCCAGAAAATAGGTGAGCTTTACCGAAAAAGTATGGCTGTGCGGCTGTGAACGAAAATTCCTGAGATTTTCTGAAAAGTTTGGCCTTGCGTCGCCACTGCTCTCCAGGGCTGCATCTTTCCAGGCAAAAGTAAGGAATGAACCTGGCGCAATCTGCCAGCTGTAAAAAAGGTCAACGTTGAAACTGTTAAAGTTTGCATTGTGATCAATCATGCCGTCACCATCTTCATCGCCATGATAGGCTAACGGCTGCAGGCTGCCATTACGTTGTAACGCGTAGAACTCATTGTCGTAACGCACCCGCATCCAGTAGTAACGCATGCGCACATTCAGACCCATCTTATTATTGAAGGTTATGTTCAGGCTGCCGAATGGCTCTACATTGCGGATATTTCTATTCCCGAAAACAATATCCTTCAGCTGCTCCTCTCCGTCAAGCGTTTGGGTGATAGTGGTGGCAAAACCGCGTTCGTTGTTGATACTCCCATAATTTACACCCATATTAACCGATACATTATTATTGATGCGGTAACGGGGCTCAAACCAGATACCCCAGTCATGGGCATTCCAGGCTTTGCGGGCAAAGCGCCAAATTTCAGTTTCTACGGCAAAGCGTTTTCGCTGGTCAGTACGCAGATAAACCCAGCCATGGTTATCGGGTAGTCTTGTAAAATAATAACCATCCACGCGCGGCTCGAAATAGTCATGGCTGTTTCCGGGCTTTCTTCTGTGTCCGAAAGCAAAATACCAGAAATTCTTAAACTGTACCCAGCCATTTATATTACCACTGAAGTTGGTAAAAACTCTCGGTTTGTACAGGCGCTCGTAGGCTAAATTAGTATTGATACCAGTTTGGTTGATGATCCAGAAGGGCTTTAAAATCTGATACCCCAGCCACAGATAATGGTTAAATTCATTCGGTGCCTGAATGATGCCCATATCATTTACATCATACTGGTCGCTTTCTACATTCTGCCTGAGAGAGAATTGAAAGTTACCACTGATCTTTCCAAAAGAAAGTAAATGACGATGGCCATCACTTCGCTTTCGGTAACCTGTTTCCGTGTCAGCATTATCCCAGACATAGCTTAGGGCGCCGAAGCCATCCAGCTGATACTTGTTTTTCTTGTCGCGCAGCCGAAACTCCAAACCTGTTACGTTAGCATCGCGCCCGCCATTCATGCGGGTAACATTGGTATTGATAAAGGAAATATTGGAATTGTTGGGCAGGCTTTGATCTACTACTGCAACGTTAAAATTAGTTTTTGGGTCAACCATTACCTCCCGCCTGGCAAGTGCATAATCTTCCTGCCCTTCTGTGCGGAGCGTATCCTGTACCTCCAGGTAGGCTGCATTGGTTACTGCATTGAAAAAACCAACGCCTAAGCCTTTATGGGTGCGACCGGAAATTTTTGTTGCATTGATCAGCTTGGTGCTGTTGGGGCGGCTGATGATGGCGGAAGCTTCCGTTAGTTCCGGTTCAAAAGTATAGAACACATGCCCCACCCTTCTGCTATAAAACAATCCTTTTTTATTGAAAAGATCTGTTCCTTCTGTAAAAAACGCTCTGTTTTCATCAAACTGCACTTCATAAGGAGAGAGGTTCAGGACCTGGTTATCGGACTGCACCTGGCTAAAGTCAGGTATCAGGGCCATGTCCAGCGTGAAGCTTTCGCTGATGCCCCATTTTACATCCATGCCCCCTCCCATATTGGCTGAACGGGTACCACTGCCATTGTCCACACCGGCTATGGCACTCACATAAGGGAACAGCTGCAACCGCAAGGGTGGTTTAATATTCTGTATACCGCTTAATGTACCCGACTGATTAACGAGTCCGCTTACTGAGGCATCTACCGGGCTCCAGAAAGCTTCATCGTTCTGGCTCCTGACAAGGCGCATAAAATTCAGGCCCCACAATTGTTCCGGCCGCTTGGCAAAGCGAATGGCAGACCAGGGAATCTCCAGCTCTGCTACCCAGCCCTCATCCGTAATTTGCACAGCACTGTTCCAGACAGCATCCCAGGAAACATCCTCGTTGTTGGGAGTAATGTACAGGTCTAGCTGGACGCCGGCAGCAGTAACAGCAAAATAAAACGCATTCTGGCCCTGGTTATAAGTATCCAGCACAATGCCAAAACGGTCGGCAAGGCGACCAAAATCATCCCGCAGTCCGAGCTCTTTAGCAATGGTAGCTGGTTTTGGATCTCGCATATAGGCCAGCACATAAAGGGCATAATCTGTATAGCCCATTTTAATGTCTGTTACATAAGGCGACTGTGCCAGGTTTTCGGGCGAGACCTGTGTAAAATTCCCTGAATAAGCCAGTGGAAGCTCCTGCCATACGGCATCGTTACCATCTCCGTCAATTTTAGGCTTATCGGTAAGCACTGTTGCTACCATCTCCTTTTCAACCAGCGGTACCTTCACCACTTTTTTGTCCTTTAACTCTCCGTTATTGTTTACAGCAGCTTCCTGGGCTAAGCCCTGGAATGAGATGAACAGCAACAGGCCTTGTATAAGAAAAATGCGCATTAATGTAGTTTTGATAGATAGACAGAGTTCCATCTAATCCGTTACAAGCTTATATGATTTTTAATTGTTGACGCTGGTTATTATCAGCATCTAAAGTTAGTACATAAATGGTTTACGAGGCCAACCGCATTTTAAACTATAGTTGTAACTTTAATAACTTCTCTTGCGTGAAGTAAGACATAATCATGAAAAAAAAAGTATTTCGATATTTAGGCCGCTCTGCCAATAAATTGGATTATTACCGGTTCCGCTTTAAGCAAAGAACAGGTTTACTGGGCCAGTCCCGCATTCTTCCCTTCAGGGGTTTCGGCAACGATAAAATGGCAATTATACGCGGTCTGGTGCTGGAAGATAAGGGGCAGCACCTCGTGCTTGACAAAGCAAACCGATGGCAGAATGCTTCTGCACTCTTTAAACGCTACATCAGCAGCGAAACGCCACGGGTGCAGATCAGAGCCAATTTCCAAGGGCAAAGTAAGATCGTACAGACCGATTCAGAAGGTTATTTCTACCTTTCTTTCCATGTAAGAAAAGTTGCCAATATCAGCAATCCATGGGATAGTGTTCGGCTGGAACTGCTCGACAAAGTCACTTTCAACCAGGGACCTGTGCGCGCCAATGGAGAAATCCTGCTTTCCGGTAATGACAATGATATGGGTATAATCTCAGATGTAGATGATACCATCCTGGTTTCAAGGGCTACCAATGCTTACAAGAAGCTGCGTCTCATGCTCTTCAACAATGCTCAAACGCGCCTGCCCTTTGAGGGAGTGGCAGCCTTTTACCGGGCGCTGCATCGTGGCTATCACCAGGAGCGGTTCAACCCCATTTTTTATGTAAGCAGCAGCAGCTGGAAATTATACGACCTGCTGGCAGATTTCTGCCAGGTGCAGGGCATTCCCAAAGGTCCCCTCCTGTTGCGTGACAGCCGCCTGGACAGGATTAAATTTAATGCCTCACTGCACCAGGGGCATAAAATGGCTCAGGTAAAAACAATCATGCAAATGTATCCGCAAAAGTCCTTTATTCTGATAGGCGACAGCGGACAGAAAGATCCTGAGATATACCAGGAAGTAGTGCGCAGCTATCCTGGACGCGTAAAAGCCATTTACATTCGGGATGTTTGCAAGCCCCACCGGCATGAAAAAATTGCGGCTATTGCCAAAAGCCTTATGAGCAACGATGGTGTAGAAATGCTTTTGGTAAAAAATACGGTAGAGGCAGCAGAACATGCTGCCAGCCACTGCTGGATAGAAGCCAGCAGTTTGCCGGAAATTCGTGGTGAGCAATTGAAAGACCAGGAAGCTGACAACCTGGAATTAGAAATAACAACCTAGGCTTAGGCCTTGAAAGGCCAGGCCATCACATAATTAAAAAAGCTGCCCTTCGGGACAGCTTTTTCTGTTTTCACGGTTGCGGACAGGAGAATGCCCATTAATATTGAACGTCCTTAATCTTATAATTACGTCCTCTAAAGCTAAAGCTATCACCAGGCTCTTTGCCTTCCATGGCTTCATAAATGGGCGTTTGTGTTGAAATGATGAAATATTTATTTCCATCCATATCAAAATCTCCCATACTGGCTGCTACAAAGAAGTTCATTTTATCGGTAATGACCAATGACCCAAAGCCAATGCCATTTCCTTTGCGAACACCTTTAACACGTTCCAAGATTGTGAGTACTCCTGTGGCTTCATGCATGCGGCGGGCATACATGCTTTGTTCGTTCTGGCACTGGGCAGTAAAGCTGTCAGTCATTTCTTCGTTGCTGCGCTCCGACAGGGCGCTTTCCTGAATTGACATCATGGCCTCCCGAGCCGTTTGTATCATCTGCTGCTGTTTTTCAATACAGGCATCCAGCAAACTATTCTTTAAGGATTTATTGTCGACTGCTTCCATGTTTATCTGTAGATGTGGCTTTTTAACGAATCTTTTATCTTTAAGTTCTATGTTCCTAATAGAAAATTAAATACTTATTTTACGCCCATAACCTTTTTAATCCGTTTATGAGCAATTCATGCTTTTTTATGCTTGGTACGGCCGCCATGCTCTTTGGCTTCAGTGCCTGCCACTCCAGTCAGTCTGGTACCGAAACCCAGGTGCTTGCTGAAGATACCCTGGGGCAGGCCACGGTGAGTGCTTCCGTTAATTTAGAAAAAAAACTGCAGAAGTATACAACTGTTCGACTAACAGCCGATTTAAGTAAACTTAATGAGAATGATCGCAAAATGATCCCACTGCTGATTCAGGCAGCTGATGTTATGAATGAGCTTTTCTGGTTCGAGGCTTACGGAGATCCCAGCCCGCTGATTAACAGTGCACAGGACAGTAGCCTGCGGCAATTCCTGCGTATCAATTATGGACCCTGGGACAGGCTGGAGAACAATGAGCCCTTTGTTGAAGGTGCAGGACCCAAGCCGGAAGGTGCTAATTTCTATCCGGCAGACATGAGCAAGGAAGAGTTTGAAGCGGCCAATATCCCGGACAAAGCCAGCCAGTATACTTTTATCAGGCGCGATGCAGCAGGTAAGCTGATTGCCGTACCTTACCACCAGACCTTTGCTACGCAGGTAGAAAAAGTGGCCGGCCTCCTGCGGCAGGCGGCAGCGCTGGCTACAGATCCCGGTTTTAAGCATTACCTGGAGTTGCGTGCTGCAGCCCTGCTCACAGACAACTACCAGCCCAGCGACCTGGCCTGGATGGACATGAAAAATAACCAGATAGATGTGGTGATAGGTCCTATCGAAACATACGAAGATCACCTTTATGGCTACAAAGCGGCACACGAAGCCTACATCCTGATCAAAGATATGGACTGGAGCGAGCGGCTGTCCAAGTATGCCTCCTTCCTGCCCGAACTGCAGCGCAACCTGCCCGTTGATGCACGTTACAAACAGGAAATGCCGGGCACCGACTCTGACCTGAATGCCTACGATGTGGTGTATTATGCCGGCGATGCCAATGCAGGCTCCAAGACTATCGCCATCAATTTGCCAAACGATGAGGAAGTTCAGCTCAAGAAAGGAACGCGGCGTCTACAACTTAAAAATGCCATGCAGGCCAAGTTCGATGAGATCCTGATTCCCATTGCAGAGGAGCTCATTGCTGCAGATCAGCGCCAGTTCATTACTTTCGATGCCTTCTTTGCCAACACCATGTTTCACGAAGTAGCGCATGGTTTGGGCATTAAGAACACAGTGAATGAAAAAGGCACAGTACGGGAGGCACTTAAAGAGCATGCCTCTGCCCTGGAAGAAGGCAAGGCAGATGTGCTGGGACTCTATATGGTGAGCCAGCTGCTGGATAAAAAAGAACTGGATGGTGACATCCGGGAATATTATACCACCTTCCTGGCCTCTATTTTCCGCAGCATTCGTTTTGGCGCCAGCAGTGCCCATGGCAGAGCCAATATGGTACGCTTTAACTATTTTGCCAGCAAAGGCGCCTTCGCCCGCGACAAAGCCACCGGCACCTACCGGGTAGATTATGATAAAATGCGACAGGCCATGAATGACCTGAGCCGCGATATTTTGGTGATGCAGGGCAATGGTGATTACAGTGCAGTGAACCAGCTAGTGAGTGAGCAAGGCAACATAGATGCACAGCTTCAGGCAGACCTGGACAGGCTGTCTGAAAATAATATTCCGGTAGACGTTGTATTTGAACAGGGGCTGGAAACATTGGGTTTGCGGTAGTCGTAAGAGGTCTTCACATCTTAGAAGACTTACCTATGAAAATTGCAATAGAATTTCCAATGTTCGTGCTCAACTCTTACCAGGAAAAGGACGAGCGATACCTGACTGTAGAAGACCACATCCTGGAGTTGGTTGAAAATTCCCTTGATGAAGGGGGCGTTGCAGCTAAGCTGACAAAGCGGGATCTTTTAGACCCTGTTCCAAATGTTCATGATGAAATGATTCGCTATGAATTTGAGCTGGACGTGGATGCAAAGGAATTTAAGCCGGCAATAATCTTAAATAAGATGGAAGCCGAGGGCTTTGAAAAAGGCTTAACCATCAAAGACCAAAAAGACGAAAGTCTTTATCACGATGCATACACAGCAGATATTATCTTGCGCCGTAAAGCACAGGTAAAATAAGCCGGAGCTGCCAGGTGTTTTTGATACTTGGTTTTTAACTAAAGCCCCATGGTTTATGATCATGGGGCTTTTTTTTGCGCCCAGCGTTTTTGCCAGCTCAAGGAAAGATAAAGGCCCACACCACAGCAGGAAACCCTAAGCTGCTTACCAGTGGATTTGGTTTAAATTCTTAAATTTCTATTCATACAAAGGCAGGGACTGAAGACTAATAGCTACCTTAGATTACT
>JASLAE010000123.1 GCA_030147305.1 Cesiribacter sp. | reverse complement strand
GCTGGCCAGCAGGATTCAGCTTCTGTGTGAGCTTAACTTTGCGGTCCGATAGTTGAGTAAACTTTTTTGCCGGACACGGCCAGCAAGCCAACAGCAATGTTTTCATTGCTCCATTGGTTGCTCACATATCGTAAGATGCTGTAAGCTTTTCATTTCTAAACCCTATAGCTGTGCTTTAATAAGCTTTAATTGTAAATAAAGTATCGAATGAAGGTAGAATTAAACCTGACTAGAAAGGAGCATTAATAGTTTTGGTTAGCAGCTGAATGATCACGAAAAGCATGAGTTGTGAAGGTTCGAGAGATCCGCTACACTTCACCCTCTTGAAAAAATATTAAAATATTACTATCGTTACAGCTGTAGACTTGTGGGTAACTCCTTAAGAGTTACCCACAAGTCTACAGCCCTCTCTATATTCTGTTCTTAACTGCTTTACCCCTATTTTCTAGGCATGAATGCTACTTTTATTATCTAGCCAATCTTGTCTGGTCATCTCAAACTTAATTTCAGCCTCACCATGTAACCCAGTCTCTGTCCAACCCAGTTTTCTATAGAACCTTTCTGCCCGAGTGTTTGGTGATGTACCAAGCCATACATTTTCTTTTCCATTAGAGAAATACCAGTCAAGCATGAGTTCGTGTAACTGACGACCTATCCCTCTTCCCTCAAATTCAGGTTTTAAAAATAATGCCCATATATTATTATCCCTTAAATCTGCTATCGCAAATCCTACTATCAAACCATCAATTTCACAAACCCAACCTTTTCCTCTCTTGGTTAAAAATTCCATGCAATCATCATCTGTCACAAGGTCAGGATTTGATAAAATATTCTCTTTCACTGAATGTCGTACAATCTGTATTTGTTTGATATCTATGATATTAGCTTCTCTGTATTTCATATATAATTCATTTCAGGTAACGTCAATTGAATATGGCAGGCGCCCATGCACGGCTGTTTACTGAAAGCACGCAACGCAAATGACCTGCACAAAAAGGCTCAAAGCTTGCTTTAACCACTGAACCCCCACTTATGGAAGGTGTTGTTAAGGGCTGGTTTTATTTTGTCCAACCAACTGTTTTCTTCCATTTTTCAATTTCCTGTTTTCTTTTTCCAAGGTTTTGCGGCGGTGATTGATTTTCGATTTTTGCTCCTTTTCTTATAATATCGGTTTGTTCTTCAAGGGTGTTAAGTCCGATTGATTTTCTCCTTTGATTTACTTTGGTCAAGTCGTCAAAAAGGTGTGGGCTTAATTCACCGTTTTCGTCCCAATCAAATTGAGTTCCATACAGTTGAGGCTTACCTTCAAATACTGCTATTCGGTCAGTCAGATAAGCTAAATTTCTTGGGTTGGCTTTGCTTTCATGAACAGCAACTTCTAATAATTTCAGGGATTTTTTCATAAAGGCTGGCTGTCCAATGGCGTGTTGTATAACCAACCAAGCTGCTTCACTGGCTTCTTTGCCTACCTTGTCAATGGTAGGATAACCGATTGTGTCTATTATCTGATGTAAGATTTCCGCATTCTTATTGTGTATGTTGGCCATTTCTTCGTGATAGCCTTCACCCAGTTGTCCTTTTTCAATAAGCTTGTCCCGAAATTCCAAGTCTGCGTTTTTCAATTCAATTATTCTTTCAGCAATGTCTTTGTATTTCATCCTGCTAATTGGATCGTTTTAAACTTGCTTATAGAATTTGGTTAAACTATGTTTTAAAGCAGTCAGGTGTTGTTGTAGTTTGTTTTTCTTTTTTAAAGACAAATATTAAATCTGTATAATTTGGATCTTCCTTAAGGCTGCAATTAATAAACCCATTTTTTGTTGACACCTTCATTAAAGAAAGATTACGTTGCGTAATAGAATGCCACTTGCTGAATGTAAGCAAAGCCAGCTTCCTGTACAAGAATGGCTGAAAGCTGTGCGGGAGCTTACTTTAAGCTGCTGTTATGTGCCGGGTTCATTATTTTTTAGTGAGATACAGTTTTAAGTCCGATAATTGAGCCAATAAGGGTTGCGATAAAAAACATTCTCCAAAAGGTAACGGGGTCTTTAAACACAAAGATACCTACCAGCACTGTTCCAACTGCTCCAACTCCTGTCCACACTGCATATGCGGTACCGATTGGTAAAGTTTGTGTAGCTTTTATCAAAAGTCCCATGCTAATGCTCAAGGTAATAAGAAATGCTGCATACCAGAAATACATTTCATTTCCTGTCGATGCTTTTGCTTTTCCCAAACAGGAAGCAAAAGCTACTTCAAACAAACCTGCAATAATTAAAATAATCCAGTTCATTACTTTTTTTATAAAGTTTAAAATTAAAATTGAGGGAGCGTTTTACAACAGGTTTAAGCTATATTAAACCATACATTTTCTAGATGGAAAAGCATTGACATCAGCATTTTTTCAACTAGTCTGGAGGCATCTATTACAGCAAATAATCCAGCGTGGGAGTAAGAGGCTCCTATGAATGCTTTACTCCCTTTTAGAGATAAATTTTAAGGGAGCTGAGCCTAAAACAAGTGGCAGCCCCTAGTTTAATCCCCTTCGCCGCTTGAAGGGCTGCCGTTAAGGTTATTACAACACGATGTGCCTTCCAGATAGCTGGGAATTGAGCAGTGAAGAAACTTGTAGGTGCAGTGACTGCAGCGCATAAAAGCCCGCCGAGCCTTTCTAATTAAAAAAGTAATCGGACCAGGGCCGCCTCTATGATTAATTTCTATGACTGGCACCTGAATTGATTTATCATCCTGCATATGAACGTGTGGTCCAACAGTTACTCTCTTCTTACCCGTTGATGTAATAGGATAGCCTGCCAATGCAAAAGCCCCACGCTTTTCAGCGTAGGGCTTTTTACACAAGGCAGTGGCAAGCTATTAGCAAACAGCTAGTCCTTGCTTACCGATCAAGCAGGATCATTTTTTTGCTGATCACCTCACTGGCTGTTTCCATCACATACAGGTAAATGCCTGCCGGCAATCCCTGGGACTGCAACCTTACCTGATGATGGCCTGCCAATAGTTCCTGATCTATCAGCACCTTTACCAGCCTCCCGAAATTATTATAGACTGCTACCTTTACGCGCTCGTCCTTTGGGATACTAAAGTCAATGGTGGTGCTCTCCACAAAGGGATTAGGCCTGTTTTGCCCGAGCCAGTATCCATTTGGAACATAGTCAGGATCATGCATGCTAAGCATATGTGGTGTTTCGGAATTGCCCACCATTAGGTCGGTAACAAAGTTCACCGCTTTACTCTCAAGGGCCAGTTCCCTGGAACCCTGCCTATTGAATACTCTGAATTCAATAGGTACACCTATCTCATGCACATCTCCATGAACAGTCAGGAAAAGCCTGTAGGCATTTAACTGCTCCACCCACACGGGCTGGGTAAAACCTCTGCAGGAACCATTGACAAAGGCAGCTACGGTAAACTGATCATCCTGTACAGGCTTTCCATTCACCTGCAGTAGTGCCGTCACCGTCATGTTATATTCGTAAGCGCCTTCCACTACGCTAAAGCCAGCGCCATCGGTTGCCATTCTGCTGTTTGGATACTGCACGGTTTTTGATGTCGCTACCTTCATCTTGTAACTATTACCCGGGACCAACTCTTTCAGATCTCCAAGCCAATAACCGCCATTTGCACCATCGCTGTAAAAGTTGGCAAAAGCCGTAGTACCCTTTAACAGATCACCCTGACTGGCGCCAAAGCGCTCCAGTACATCATCCACAAACCCTTTTTCTTGCCGTGGATAGCCAATCCAGTTCCAGCCACTGGCCAGTGCAATCGGGTGGATAACAGCCGGTGTACCTACGACACGCAAGGTATCATTCCGATCAGAAAGGTGGATCATATAGCCATGGGCCGTGCTGATGGATTTCAGGGTACCACTCCAACCTGAAGCCGGACTGAACTCCGTAAAGTTCTGCTGATCTTTTACCTGTATTCTGTTACCGCTGGCCATCAGGCTGCTGAACACTTTTTCACGAGACATATCAGCATTGTCAACGTTTACAGATACCCAGTTCCAACCCTGGGAAAGTGGGATCACCTGGAAGTTACCCTCCGGATGCAGGATGTAGGGAGCGGCGGCAGTGCCCAGGGTTCCATTCAAAACAAAGGGCGTGGTTTCCTTGGCGCCATATTCTACCCCCGTAAGGGCCCTCCAGAAGCGGAAGCTCAGGATCTCTTTATTTGCCAGCGGTTCGTTGCTGTACACAGTAATAAATGCTACATGTTTATTCAGGCTTTCCACATGCTGAATCTTCGCCACACCACGCGCTACTCCATTGACAAAAACCCCAATCACATCCCGTGTATCTGTAGAGAGCTTAGTATTGGTAGCATCCAGGCTAAACTGCGCCACAAGGTTCATCGAGTACTGGTAGGCAGCAGGATTTACCTTCCAGGAGACGGGCATGGCCAGGACTTCCAGGGTTACGGGCAATACTTCGGCAAAGCCATCTACCATGGCTACGATTGAGTCCTGGTAAATGCCCGGCACCAGCGCTGCCTGCACACTAGCTTCCACGGTAAAGCTGTTATTGGGCAGGAGGGTACCGCTCAGGGCTGCAGGGGTAAGCCAGTCGGGATAATGGCTGAGGGAGAACACTTTGTTGGTGGTGGCAGTGCTCTTCAGGGCTGGCGCAATCACCTGGGTAGTACCCTGCATATAGGAAACAAGCAGTGGTGAGGGTTCCCAGAATACAGGCCTGGAGTTTACCTTAAAGCTCCAGCTAACAGGCCGTACCTGGATATTGCCGCTTTCATCCTGTATGCCATTGACCGTTGCTGTCAGCATGATGCCATCCAGGTCACGCCGGCTCGCCAGGGGCACCTCCGGCACCAGGATGAGTTTATTCAGGTTTGCAGCGCATTGAAGAGTGAAGGGAATGGTTTCTCCGGTATCTTCCCGCACCAGCAAAATGTATGGGTCATAGGCGTCCAGGTCACAGTCTATTGGTTTGTCGAAAGTCATACTGATCTCCTGACCTTCCCTGAGGAATCCATCTGCCGGAGTGGGCATACCAAAGGGTGCAAGGGAAGCCCTGTCGATGTAACCCTTTTGCACTGAAGAATAGACAGTGCCCATGCCGGAGTTGCAGACGGCTTCCGCCCGGATCTCGTAGGCTCCATTTTCCAGGTCAGCAACATCAAAGATATAATCAAAGTAGGCTTCCGTAAGGCTGGTTTTGGGAACATTGGTCGCAGTGAGCCATCCACTGGCCTGGCCGCCGCTGCTGATTTTGCGGTACTGCACGAAGATACCTTCAAAGTAAGGATTGTTTACATCGTAGCCGCTCAGTGTTACCTGCAGTTTGTTTTCACTGTTCTTATTAACCAGCCAGTTATCTCCGGGCGCATAAAGGGCTACGCCACTGCACTGGCTTCTGAAATACACATCGATGCTTACGGTATCAACGCTGGTGACATCTCCCCCCAGTCCCCAAAGCTCCATTTCACATCCTGCAAACATGATCAGCTTCAGATTTTCGTAAGTAGAGGCGGATGGGCCCCTTTCTACCGTTAGCAGTGTTTCCAGGGTTTCACCCGGTGGTATGAAAAAGGCTGCCGGGGAAGAGCTGATGGGGTGTCCGCCCAGTTTTACAACGGCGCCATCGAGGTTGGTGGTGGAAACCACCTGCACCTGATACTCACGTGTTTCCTCACTTTGGCTAAAGTTAGACAGCTTTGCCACAAAGGTAGCAGGCTTGTCGGGATCTACGTTCGACACGGCATAGGTATTCATTTGCATTGCCACTGAATCTCGCGGTTGTGTACCTGGTTCATGCGGGCAGCTGCTGGTACCGGCCACCAGGCGAAAGACAGGTGTGCCATACGCCCGGTCCTGAAGTACATCCACACTGAAGAAGTCTCCAATGTCATTGTCTTCCAGATGGTAACCAACCGTCGTGGTTTTGGCAATATCAACTGAGGTAGTTTCAGTTTTAGACCAGCGGAACGTTGCTTTTGCCCCCAATTCAAACTCGCTGTCGAAGATATCAACCTCCAGCCCCAGCTTCGCGTCGGCGTCAAAATATACTTTATATTCATAACTGGTACTGCTGGTGCTATCGCTGGTGGTGCTGCTTTCGAAGGGCGCACCGGCACTGAAGGAAATGTTCTCGACAAATCTGGCCCGCTGCTTTTCAGCTGTGTTCTTGGCCAGTACCTGTTTCCAGAGATTGATCGTTTCCTGGATACTGTCTTTTTTCAGCCCTTCGGCCACCTTGTGTAGACTCTCTAATTGTGGGAGGAGTGTTAAGGTAATGTGTTTTTCCGTGTAAATATAAGTAGTAGCCAGGCCTTCCGCGATCCAGGCAAGGGTGGTATCCCGTACCACAGCACAGTTCTTAAAATCTACGACATCGGTTAAGGAAAAGACCATGTTAAAGGAACCGCCAATAAATACGTCTCCCTGGGCACCATTATAATTATCAGCCTCTGAGGTAGAGAAACGTTCATTGGTCGTGAAGTTGGTGGTGAGGGTATTATTGTCCACATTATCTCGGCCAGCTTCAGTATTCAGTTCTCCCTGTACAAAGAGTCCTCCAATTTTTTTACCAAACACCTCAATATTGGAACCTACTTTAACCCGGGCATACAAACCGGCGCCGCCGCCTACCAGCACATCGTTCGCAAAGCTATGCGTAAAGCTGGTCCCTTTCTCCAGGTAGCTGTAGCTGGCGTCTCCCATCGGGTCATGCAGGATGTGGAAAGGCAACTGCGGCGATTTGGTATAGAAAGTTGCTGTTCTGGGGCTGTTACCTGTCACCAGTACATAGACAGGATCAGACATTTTCGGTTGCAGATTGCCTACGCTAGCGCGCACCTGCAGCATCTTCTGGTAAGGATGAGCACCCCCCTCCCCGATATTTGGCCTTCCTGCCTCTAAAGTATAATACACAAAGCCATGCTCGATGGGAAGGGTTACCGGATTTCGGTCACTGATATCATCATAAATTGTCACAGTGCCCTCTTCCACCCCGCAGGTATAGTTTACACCCCCAAAGGTATAGCTGTTGCTCACCTCAATGCGCACCCGATGGGTTGTACCCTGCTCCAGCAGGTATGGAAACGCTTCGTTTGCACAGCTGTTAAGGGGAAGTTCGTGGATCACCACAGAAAGACCTGCCCGGTAGATAAAATCCGCCCGAGGTAAAATTTCTGACTTCAGGGTATCTGAAGTATGGGTATAGGTAGTATCTGCTGGAATGATTCTCTGTTCACCGTTGTCCAGGTAGATGGTATCGGCCGGCGTAATATGGGCGGTTGAGTCATGGGTGATGGTTGAAAGCGTATCGCGAACAGTGAGGTCCACCTTCATGGGGACAAAGTACTTTTCAATATTGGTATTCACAGGACTCAGCGATCCTGGCTTCAGCGTAATCCAATAGGCTTGCGCGGGTAACACAACAGGCGTATCGTTATCACCGGCAACGGTGATCTCCCGTTCGAAACAGCCGGTGCCTTCGATAGCTGTGATGACAAATACAGCTTCATTAGAAACCGGATTGTCACAGGCTCCCGCCAGTTTGATGGTGAGTGTATCGGTTTGGATATCTTCAAAATCTACATCTTCCATATCCTCGGTTACCTGGAGGGTACGTGAAGGAGCAGTGGTACCCGCCGCCACAAAGCGATGGTGCATGAATTTAGGGGTAAGGGTATAGGTACCATTGTCCTCAATAGGGAGTTGGTAGGTGCCATCCGCCCCCGTCGCCACCCCTGAGAACTTGCCATTTACCCAGATTTCTACCCCTTTGACCCCACAGCTTGCCGATGCGGGATAGCCCGGTAAGTACACGGTCCCTGCTATGGTATAGACGGTGGTATCCGTAAAGGTTACACCTGAAACCGTTGATGAATTCAAGCTCAGATTTCTGACCAGGGTGTCCGGCTCAAAACCATGATTAGCTTTAGATGGCACAATGGTATATACGGCCTCTTTATAGTAATAAAGATCATTGATTTCGTAAAAACCGGACGCATCTGTGGTGGTTGTGCGGCTTTGACTGACGCTATTTCCTTCCACAGACACTGTAGCGGTAAGGGTGAGCGTAACACCTGCCACCCCAGCCCCCTGCAGCGACTTGACATCTCCCCGAATGATCCCGTTTGGTTTTTTAGAACCGGTATCGATAGCAGGTACCATATTGGCTCCTGTTGCCAGGGCTGTCACCCGATAGGCATGCGCATACCCTGGAATCGCATCATAATCGTAGTAAGTAGTAGCATTCTTATTCAGAATCGCAAGCTCCTCATAGGCATCATCGGCAGTATCCAGCGTACTGTTGGGAATGCTTCTTTCTACTTTGATATCTTCAGCTCCCTTTTCAGCAAGATCATGCCAGCTGATCTTTACCCTGTTGTTAAATTCACCATCGCTGGCCACTGTACCAATGGTAAAAAGTGAACCTGAAGCAGTATTACTGGCGCTGGACGTGGCGCTCCAGTCCCCTGCATAGGTGGTCACCGTATAGGAATAATGGGTGCCTGGTACCAGGCTGGTACTATTATCCTGATAAGCCCGGATGGAACCTGCTACCCTTGCGATTTCAATCCCATCCCGTTTGATGATGTACTGGTGGCGATCATCAGGCACATCGGTTCCTTTCTCCCAGCGCAGCTCAACATAGGCAAGGGAACTGCCCTGGCTGGCAGTGAGGTTTAGTGGAGATCGGAGGGCCGCGGTGCTATGGGTGGAAATATAATGCCCACCATCGCCAGGTCCGCCACTGGGACTGATATAAACGTCCTCATTATCGCAGGTATAGACGTAATTACCGGTTTGGTAG
>JASLAE010000114.1 GCA_030147305.1 Cesiribacter sp. | reverse complement strand
GATTGCTCACCAAGAAACTGCTTTTTTTTTAACTCCTACCCCAACTATGCTAATGATCATCTGCACTTTGATTTCTTTGAACCATGAGAGCTAGCGCTATATGGTTCAGAAATATATTAGTGATCAGGTATTGACCTGGATTTTAAAAACGATAATAATTGCATTATTACAGAACAATGATTTCGAGCACAGTTAATTGTTAATAATATATGCCTAGGGTTAATACGTATCTTTAATAACATGCTTAATATTATAAACTTCCGTAATATAATATTAACTGATAGCACGTGTAATTATTAAAGTTCTAGAACTTATAAATGTTCTTAATATGAATAACATAGTTAATACTATTCACTTAAGTAATAAAAATTATGGACAATATATTTATCAGATTAACATTAGTAATATATGCTCCATCATATTTAAAATCAATGTTACTAACATTAATTGATAACACGATACTACTGATGTTAAGTATAATAATCCATAATAGATATTCTTCGAACAATTATTGAGGTTTATCTTAAACTTTCGAGGATTGCTTTCGCTCCCAGTGATCCGCTTTTCATAGCGCCGTCTATGGATCCATTTAACAGAAAATCACCACACATAAAGATCCCTTCCTTCACCTGCAGACTGCTTAAAGCTATCTGCTGCTGCACATGTCTTTGGTCGGGTAATGCATAGCGAATTTTGTATGTTTTCAAGTGATGCCAGTGCTGTACCTTATCACCAAAATAGGGTTTTAGCTCTTGCTTCACCCGCTTCACCGCTGCCTCGGTATTCTCTTCTACTATCCGATTGATACTCACAGATATCAGGTGTTTCCCTCTGGGAGCATAAGACCGGCTTACCTCTGATGGCACACTCAGATTATTTACAAAAGCATCAGGGGCGGCGTTCAGCATAATCCATCCTCCCTTGATCGGGCATTTTTCTGCCCAGAAATATATGTTCGTGGTGCCAACACATTCCGACTTAATTTTAGGTAAATAATCATATACCAACCCACAGCCCTCGGTAGCCAGCAATACTTGTTGCGTCGCAATTTCTTCACCACTCACAAGCTGCACCATGTCTTTGCTTATGAATTTCACCCGGTGATTTAATCGAATTACTTCCGGAGGTAACATAGCGGCGAGCTGCTTAGGTATTTGCTGCATCCCTCCTACAGGTAAAGCAGCCCAGCCTTCGTTAAACATTTTAAAAACAAATTCAAACATTCTACTGGATGTATATAACTGGTTTTCCAGAAATATACCCCCAAAGAAAGGATTGAAGAATGTTCTGATAATTTTATCACTAAAGCCATATTCCTTTAATTTATTAAAGGTGCTCTTTTCTGGCCCTGTAAACAATTCACTGTTTTGCTTTGCAATAAGTGCCTGCTTTAGCCAAAAGATTTTCAGCTTGTCCTGCAGTGACCCTACTGGTGCAAAAAGGGTATTCAAGGTTTTTGCGGGATGCCGTAAAGGGTCAGCAAACAGGTGCTTCCTGCCCTTATCTAATATGATAGCTCCTGCTCCAAAATGCTGCAACTCAAGCTTGGTATAGTCCAGGTATTTTTGAGTTTCCGGATAAGCAGTAAGCAGTACTTGAAACCCTCTGTCTAAAACATAACCCTCTACTAAATCTGTAGCCACCCGGCCGCCCACCCGATCGGAAGCCTCCAAAATCATTACTTTTTTTCCGGCCCGGTGCAAGTCCAGCGCCGCCGTGAGACCGGCCAGTCCGGCACCCACAATAATCACATCGTATTGCATAATAGGATTATCTTTCAGCTTTTGTAAGTAAGTGTGTTCATCGGTGAAAGGTTTAACAGGCCGACCATTCGAGAACAAATGCCGGAAAGGTGTGTACTTACAGAAAGATTTATAATTTTGGCCCTGTCAACAAAAAACATTTTTTCCATGAAGAACATTACCGTAATAGGCTCAGGGACCATGGGCAATGGCATCGCACATGTTTTTGCACAACAGGGATATCAGGTAGCCTTGGTAGATATCAATGAAGAGGCGTTGAAAAGAGCAATGGCCACGATTGAAAAGAATTTGGATCGCCAGATCAGCAAAGGCCTGCTCGACGAAAACGCAAAAAGCAAAGCCCTTGAAAATATCACAACCTACACTGAATTATCGCAGGGAGTAAAAGCTGCCAATCTGGTAGTAGAGGCCGCTTCTGAAAATGAAAAGGTCAAACTTGAAATCTTCAAGCAATTAGACCAATACTGCACACCGGATACCATTCTTGCCAGCAACACATCCTCAATCTCTATTACCCGCATAGCTGCTGCTACAAAAAGACCTCAACAAGTAATTGGCATGCACTTCATGAACCCTGTTCCGGTAATGAAGCTGATTGAAGTGATCCGTGGTTATGCAACCTCCGACAAGGTAACGGAGGAAATCATGTTACTCTCAAAGCAGCTTGGCAAAATTCCGGTAGAAGTTAATGATTATCCGGGCTTTGTTGCCAATAGAATTCTGATGCCTATGATCAATGAAGCAGTTTACAGCCTGTATGAAGGGGTTGCCGGCGTTTATGAAATTGATACGGTGATGAAATTAGGCATGGCACACCCCATGGGACCCCTGCAGCTTGCCGATTTTATTGGATTGGATGTGTGCCATTCTATCTTACGGGTACTGCACGAAGGGTTTGGGAATCCTAAATATGCCCCATGCCCACTTTTGGTGAACATGGTAACAGCCGGTCATTTAGGGATAAAGAGCGGTCAGGGCTTTTACAGCTATGGCCATGGCAATAAGGATCTTATGTTAGCCGATAGATTTAAAAAGTAATTTTATACTATATATACTGGTCTCCTGTCATTCGTCAGGAGACCTTATTACATATGTTAGATCCGGCAATCCAGGCGGTAGTCCAGGCAGCCTGGAAATTAAAACCACCAGTGATCCCATCTACATCCAGGACCTCACCGGCAAAATAAAGTCCCTTGACCAATTTGCTCTCTAAGGTTTGCGGATTTATTTCCGGCAATGAAATGCCACCACATGTTACAAATTCTTCTTTGAAAGTAGTTTTGCCTGCAACGCTATACCGGTCCCTGTAGAAGACTTCTAACATTTTATGCTGAGTCTTTTTGCTTAGGTCTAACCATCGCTGCCCTGGCATAACCCCAGCTTTTTCACATAAATAAAGCCATAATCGACCCGGTAAATCAAAAAGGGAATGGTTTAGCACCTGTTGCCTGGGATTTGCCTTGCCATAATGAAGTAAGTGCGCCAAAACATCTTCTTCTTTTTGCAGGGCAACCCATCGCACCTGCACGGTAAATTTATACTGCTGATCATGTATCCAGCGGGCACCATAAGCAGACAGCTTTAATACAGCCGGTCCGCTTAGCCCCCAGTGAGTGATGAGCAAAGGGCCTTCATACTGTAATTTTGTAGTTTCTATGCGAACCGAAGCCTGCGGAACAGAAATCCCTAATAGCTGATGAAGCTGTTTATCAGGAATATTAAAAGTAAATAAACTAGGTACAGGTTGCTCAATGGTGTGCCCTAGCCTGGTAAACCAGTCATATGACTCCAACTTGGGCGCTCCCCCTGTTGTGACAAGGATGGCGTCTGCTACATAATGGTGCTCTCCTGCCTCTACCAATAAAGTTTTGTTCGCCTGGAGCACAATAGCTTGTACAGCCGCATTGGTTTGTATGCGAACTCCCAGCCTCTGGGCTTCACCCAAAAAGCAGTCTATTATGGATTGAGAGGTATTTGAGCTTGGAAACATTCTGCCATCAGGTTCTGCTACAATGGGCACTTTATGATCCATGAACCACTGTATAGTATCCTTGGGCCCGTGAATATTAAAAAGTGGCTTTAAGAATTTCTGTCCCCTGGGGTAACGTGTTGCCAGTTGTGATGGCTGGAAGCAATTGTGCGTTACATTACAACGGCCACCACCACTGATTTTTACTTTGCTTAAAAGTTTAGATGTCTTTTCAAGGATGGTAACAGTGGCTTCCGGATTTAATGATGCGGCTCTCAGGGCCCCATAAAAGCCAGCTGCACCACCCCCGATAACAATTATCTGTTTTTTTTGCTTCAAGATCTACAGTTTCTTTGATAGGTAAAGCTAACACCCTGCCTAATTAATCTGCAATGAAAAAATACTCCAATACTAAAAAGTTTCTGCTTTGGGTTTCAATTATTCTGTTGGTACTATTCGTGTTATTGGTGGCCTGGAGAGGTCTCCGGCGTGGATCTGAAATGCGACCGGATACCATACCTCCTCAACGGACCGAAAAGCGAACACCTCCGGTACAGGCGCCTGGAACGGAGCAGCCAGAAACAACCACGCCCGATAGAGAGCCAACGGATTTAACAGAAACCTCCTTAGAAGAGCTTTCCGCACAACCAATGTTTGGCTGGCCCGCTTCTCCGTACCGGATACTGGAGCTACTGGAATTCAAAAAGTTTGCTCTGGCCTACGATGAACAGCACGAACAAGCGGCCTGGGTCGCTTATCGGTTAGCCGCCCAGCAAAAGGGCATAAAACACGAACGTTACGATAGATTTATGGCCGACAGTAGAGTATCTACCGGTTCTGCCGATCCAGATGATTATGCTAATTCAGGATATGATCGTGGCCACCTTGCCCCTGCTGCTGATTTTGCGACTGATAAGGAGGCCATGAAAGAATCGTTTTATATGAGCAATATGTCGCCACAAGCACCGGCATTCAATCGGGGCATCTGGAGTAAACTTGAAAATCAGGTGAGGGATTGGGCAGAGACAGCGCAGGAAATATGGGTTGTGACTGGTCCTGTACTCATCAGTCAACAGGAGCTGGAGAAGATTGGGGCTAATGGGGTAACAGTACCTCCTTACTATTATAAGGTTGTATTGGACGTGATAGCACCCACACATAAAATGATCGGCTTTGTGCTACCGAATGCAGGCAGCAGTCAGGAGCTATCAAAATTCATAGTGCCTGTAGACAGCATCGAAAGCCTGACAGGTCTTGATTTCTTTCCCCTCCTCCCGGATGAGTTGGAAGAAGCCCTTGAAAGCAATGATGGTGCAGTTGAATGGATACAATAGTTTAGTTTTATTTAAAGTATTTTAGATTGATCTAATCCTCAAATTCATATCAACCTTTCAGTTTTGCTAAATATTTTAGTTGATTTTGATGGGTATAAAAAAGAGACTTCAAAGCCTAACAAACTTTGAAACCCCTTATCATGGAACCAGTGGTGGATGCAAAATAATGTTTGGCAAACCTATAACTGGAAATCATGCAAATTATCGTTTATTTTGCTCAGTCATTGATGCTTTATACAATAGTAAATTAATCACGCAATAGCAATTTGGTAAATAGTAACAACTATTGTAACCGTTCATATAAATGATTATGGATAATATATTGAAAATAAATCTGTTATACCTATATACTTAATGTTTTAATTGAATATCAT
>JASLAE010000077.1 GCA_030147305.1 Cesiribacter sp. | reverse complement strand
CATCAGATACAACCGCTGATGGAAGCAAGGTAACTGTACTGGAACCTTTCGATGAAGTGATTACCAAAGAGGCAAAAACTGACGAAGGTTTGTTTACCGTTTACCAGGTAGCGGAGAAATACTATTTTCAGATCCCGGATTCCCTCATGAACCAGGATATGCTGCTGGTTAGCCGAATTGCTAAAACTGCCAATAAGGTAGGATATGGTGGCGAACGTTTGAATACCCAGGTGGTGCGCTGGCAGAAAAAAGATAAACGGGTACTGCTTCGCCTGGTAAGCTATGACAATGTGGCCAACGACTCTTTACCCATTTACCAGTCGGTACAGAACTCTAATTTTCATCCGATCCTACAGGCATTTGATGTAAAAACACTTGCCCCTGATTCCAGCGTGGTAATAGAAGTTACCTCTTTTTTTACTACAGATATACCTGCCATAGGCCTTGACAACGATCGCAGAAAAGAATACAAGATTAGCAAGCTGGACGAAAGCCGCTCATTTGTAGAAAACATCAAAAGCTTTCCTATCAACATAGAAGCACGTCATGTGCTAACCTATAGTGCAACAGAGCCGCCTTCCGATGGTCGCTCCGGTACCATCTCCCTGGAAATTAACAACTCCATGCAGCTGCTGCCTAAATATCCTATGATGCCCCGCCTGGCAGATAAACGGGTTGGGTACTTTTCTACCAAGCAGATTGACTATGGGCTGGATGAACAAAAGGCCAAAGAACGCACCTACATTGTACGCTGGCGGCTCGAGCCCAAGGAAGAGGACATGGAGGCCTATAAGCGCGGCGAGCTGGTGGAGCCTAAGAAACAGATCGTGTATTACATAGATCCTGCAACGCCGCTGAAATGGCGCCCATACTTAAAGCAGGGTGTAGAAGACTGGCAAAAAGCTTTTGAGGAAGCAGGCTTTAAAAATGCAATTGTGGCGAAAGATCCTCCAACCTTTGAAGAAGATCCGGACTGGAGTCCGGAAGATGCCCGATACTCTGTTATTCGTTATTTTGCTTCTGATATCCAGAATGCTTATGGACCAAATGAGCACGATCCACGGTCTGGAGAGATTCTGGAAAGTGATATTGGCTGGTATCACAATGTGATGAACCTGCTTCGTAACTGGTATTTTGTGCAAACAGCGGCTATCAACCCCAATGCACAAACCACCAAGTTCGAGGATGAAGTAATGGGACGCCTGATTCGATTTGTTTCAGCCCATGAAGTGGGACATACCCTGGGGCTGCCCCACAACATGGGCTCCAGTGCAGCCTATCCGGTAGATTCGCTTCGTTCTGCCAGCTTCACTGCCAGTATGGGCACTGCTCCGTCTATCATGGACTATGCCCGCTTTAACTATATTGCACAGCCAGAAGATAAAGGTGTTACTTTGTTTCCTGACATTGGTCCCTATGATAAATGGGCGGTAAAATGGGGGTACAGCTACCTGCCAGATGCCAATACGCCGGACCAGGAACAGGAGGTTTTAAATAGCTGGACCCTTGAGCGGGCCAAGGATCCCATCTACAAGTTTGGTCGCCAGACGGCCAGCCCCATTGATCCGCGGGCACAGACCGAAGATCTGGGTGATGATGCCATGAAAGCAAGCTTGTACGGCATTAACAATCTTCAGCGTATCATGGATGAATTGATTGGCTGGACAGGCGAAAAAGGTAAAGACTACGAAGAACTGGATGAGCTGTACAAGCAGGTGCTTGGCCAGTGGAACCGTTATATGGGGCACGTGACCAGCAACATTGGTGGTGTCTACGAAAATTACAAAACTTATGATCAGGAAGGAGCTGTTTACGAACCGGTACCGGCTGCCCACCAGCGTGCTGCAGTACAATTCCTGAACAAACAAGCCTTTGCAACCCCGCAGTGGATCTTAAACAAAGAAATATTGCGCAGAATAGAAGGTACGGGAAGTATTGAGCGTGTAAAAGACCTGCAGGAAGGTATCATCAGAAAGCTTTTTGATCCGGGGCGGCTTGCTCGTCTCATCGAGGCCCAGGAGCTTGATGAAAGCAGCTATGGAGTTGTAAACCTGCTGAACGATCTGCGGCCGGGCATCTGGTCGGAATTAAGCAGCGGTACAAAGGCAGACGTTTACCGCCGCAACCTGCAGCGAACGTACATCTCGCAGCTGGCTGAGCTAATGCAAAAAGAACAGGACCAGGTACCGGAAAGGTCGCAATTCTTTATGGGCTTTACGCCAGTTGATGTTGAGCTGTCAGATATACGCCCAATTGTAAGGGCAGAGCTGGTGCGCCTGCAACGTGAATTGCGTAGTGCCCAGGGGCGTGCTTCCGATACGCTAACACGTTACCATTACCAGGATCTGGTAGAGCGTATAGAAGAAATTCTGTACCCTAAAAAAGCTTAAGTTTGATCATAAAAAAAGCGGCCTGCCTGATTCTGGCAGGCCGCTTTTTTATATATAACGACCAGGCTATTTTGTAGCTGTTCTTTCTATCTCGCGCAGGTTTTCCAGCTTCTTGTTTCGCAGAAATCCGGTAATATCTTCGTGGTGCTCGCGAATGCGCTTGTTGCCAAACTCAAATACTTTGGTAGCCAGTCCATCCAGAAAGTCACGATCGTGCGACACCAGTATGAGGGTGCCATCAAAAGCCCTGAGGGCATCTTTCAGAATATCTTTCGTTTTGATGTCCAGGTGGTTGGTGGGTTCGTCGAGGATCAGCAGGTTCACGGGCTGCAACAAGAGTTTGATCAGGGCCAGCCGGGTTCTTTCCCCACCGGATAGAACTTTCACTTTTTTCTCGATGGTATCGCCGCCAAACATAAAGGCACCCAGCAGATCTTTGATTCTGGTGCGCATGTCACCCACCGCTATCTGATCTATCGTTTGAAAAACAGTAAGTTCGCCATCCAGCAGTGAGGCCTGATTTTGCGCAAAATAGCCAATCATGCAATTGTGCCCCAGCTGGAGCTTGCCATCATAGTCGATCTCGCCCATGATGGCCTTTACAAAAGTAGACTTGCCTTCGCCGTTTTTGCCAACAAATGCAATTTTCTGTCCGCGCTCAATGGTCAGGGAAGCATCCCTGAAAACCAGGTGGTCGCCATATTTCTTGGTTAAGCCTTCTGCCATTACCGGGTAGGTGCCGGATCGGGGCGCTGGCGGAAATTTAATGTTCAGGTGCGAAGTGTCGACCTCATCTACCTCCACAATTTCCATTTTCTCCAGCATTTTTACCCTGGACTGCACCTGCAGGGTTTTGGAGTAAGTGCCTTTAAAGCGGTCTATAAACTCCTGCACTTCTGCAATCTGCTTCTGCTGGTCGTCGAACTGCTTTTGCTGCTGCTCGCGCCGCTCTTTGCGCAGTTGCAGGTAATGGCTGTAGTTTACCTTGTAGTCGTAAATACGACCCATGGTAACTTCTATGGTGCGGTTAGTGATGTTGTCTACAAAGGTCTTGTCGTGGGAGATTACAATAACCGC
>JASLAE010000019.1 GCA_030147305.1 Cesiribacter sp. | reverse complement strand
AAGGGCTGAAAGGTTACAGACAGCGGTTGTGGCGAAACTGGATTTTCTTCCTGACAGGAAAAAAATACTAGCGCGCATAAGCTCGCAGTGAGGGGAAATATTTTTCTGAGTAGCATGGTATCCCAGATAAATTAAAGGTTTGGAATAGGTATTGGTGAAGAAGCGGCATCGCTGCCTGTACACAAAAGACACCTTTTGCAGAAAAATGGTTGAATAAGCCTCTAGAAAAAGTTTATGTGCTCAAAGGACTCCTGTCTTATTAGATTTTACATGTCCAAACATTTAAGGAGCCGCAGGATAAGCCTCTGAAGATTGCTTATGCAAGTGAGCATGATCAATTCCTGGTAAAGTGCTGTTTATACGCTGCACCTTATTGTGCTGTCTCCTCGTCCGGTTCATCACTGGCGGCCACACTGAAACGGGAGGTATAGGCTTCTGCCGTACCATCAAGCAAGGCTTTCATTAAAGCTGTTTCTATCAGCATTTCAGGCAGTAACTTATAGCGGTAAGCAGTGAGAATTGACCGCACAGATTCCTTTTGTTCTGCAGAGAGTGTGGATATATCCGGTTGGGTGAGTGGGAGCTTGCGCATGCCCATTTGTGCCTGGTAAGACAGATACTCCTTCAGGTTATCAAAATCGGGCGTACCTACCAGCGGCATAATCTGTTGCCATGCTTCGTTTAAAAAGCCGGGCCAGTTAGCAAGGCCTCTATAAAAGTCCGGTACCAGGGGCAGCTCATGTTGTTTTTGAATAGCAGAAAACAGTTGTTGAACCTGCTTAGAAGCTGTTTGCGGAGCTACATACGTTGCCTTAACTGTGCCATCCGCAATGCCAGTTGGGATGGCTACCGCTTTTGGTTCAGCTCCCTGCGTTCGGCTTCTTCTCTCAGGTATACCCCGAAAAGTGGCTTCATGAAAAATTGTGGTTAAGAGCAGCAGTTTTGGAAGGGCATAAAAACAGGTATCAATATAGGCACGTACATGATCCTGGTCTGCAATAACATCATCGCCCAGCACAGAGAGTCCAGGAGCAGTTTCAAGCAAAGCCTTTTCACGCAGATTGTCTGCCTCTAATTCAAAGCTATTAAAGCGCAGTGCAGGAGCAAAGTGATGCCAAACCTGTGCAAGATAGTCAGGGAAATGGGCAAGAGCCATAAACAGGTCACCTGCTTCCGGCACCCGAAGGGTCTGCGCAATATCCTCCAGTATAGAAAATTTAGCTTCAGCTGCATTCTCCTCAGTCATTCCCTGAAGCTTTGTGATATACTTCAGGCCATTATGGATAAGTTCTTGCTGTTGGTCCATTGTTTTACCGGTTCTATTGTTGAAAACAAGCTCCCCATAAAGAGCTGGCTAAAGCCCTTCTTCTTATAGTTATGCCAGGTCGGCATGTGGCAATAGTTGTGCGCCAGTGCCGGTACGTTCAGAGAAACATACTTTTCCCTCTATGAACCGCACTCCCTCCGCAACATCCTGCCTTAGCAGCATGGCACCATCCATGTCGGCATAATCCAGGAGTGGCAGCAGCTGGGCAACAGCGGAAATACCTACGCTAGATTCTGTCATGCAACCTACCATTACTTTCAGTCCCAGATTACGGGCCTGGCGGATCATGCGCAGGGCAGGGGTGATGCCGCCACATTTTGCCAGTTTAATATTTACGCCATCAAACATGCCATAGCATCGCTGAATGTCTGCTTCCCCAATGCAACTTTCGTCAGCAATCAGGGGCAGCGTTGTTTTTTTATGGAGGCGTTTCATGCCTTCCCAGTCGCTGGCCGGTAAGGGTTGCTCTATAAACTCTACGCGCAATTCTCGAAGGGAGCGTACATTGCGCAGGGTTTCTTCAACACTCCAGGCACCGTTGGCATCTATTCTAAAAAGCGCATCGGTATGGCTGCGCAACTCCCTTACTATTTTCAGGTCTTCATTGGTGCCCAATTTTATTTTATAGAGCGGCCAGGGAAAAGCCTGCATTTTCTTCACCATGTTTTCGACAGAATCAATGCCGATCGTATAATTGGTCAGAGGTGTGAAGGTTGGATCCAGTTCCCAAAGTTTGTAAAGTGGTAGTCCCATTTTTTTGCCCCAAAGGTCATGCATGGCCATGTCCAGGGCACAGAGCGCAAAAGGATTGTGCTGCAGGTGTGGCGCACATTGCTCCCAGAGTGCTTCTGGTGCCAGCGCTCCCCCAGCTTCTATCATGGGTCGAATCTTTTCCAGCGCTGCCATCATGTCGTCTACGGTCACCCCATAGTAACTGATGGCGGCTGCTTCGCCAAAGCCCCGCTGTGAGCCATCGGTAAGCTCAACCACCAGCGTTTGCTGGGTGTCTCGTTTACCATGGCTGATGGCAAAAGTGTGCTGCAGATGAAGTGTAAACGGGTGGAAGCGGAGTTTCATGCACTGAAAAATTAATACATCAGCTAATACTCAGGCTGGTAAGGCGATAAATAATTATGTGTAAAGGTAGCAAAGCCAGTGCCACTTCCGGCCAATCATTTTTTATTTAATCTTTGGCCAGGTTTTCTATTGTTCCTGCTGGTCAGGAGTAAGAAAAAAATTGTCTGTAAAAGCGCTGGCTTCTATGATTTTACTGTAAAAAATGCAGCAGATTCAGATCACTGCTGTGGTGCTGCTACTGGAGAGCACAGGCATTCTATATGCCGAAACTGTAGAAAGGATAAGTTTTTGGATCATTTGGAAGGTATATAACTTTGTCCTCCTTTGATCACCATTCTTACCTTGCGCAGTGCTGTAATATCACTGGCCGGGTTGCCTTCTACGATCACTAAATCTGCCAGCAAACCAGGCTTTATGCTGCCAACTGATGCCTGAATACCAAAGATGCGTGCATTGATAGCGGTAGCTGATCTCAGGACTTCCAGGGGTTTCATCCCATACGCTACCATCAGCTCCATTTCACGGGCATTTTCTCCATGCGCAAAAACGCCACTATCGCCGCCCATGCAAATGGTAACGCCGGCCTTTAAGGCTTCTGCAAAGCTCTTTTTTTTATCCACAATTCGCTGAGGCTCGGGCTGCCCGGGTTGCCAACCCTGGTATTGGGCAATAGCATCACCGGCTGCCAGTGTTGGACAAAGGGCAACCCCTTTTTCCTTCATCAACCGGAAAATCTCTTCATCGCCACCATCGCCGTGTTCTATGGTTGCTACACCAGCTAAAATAGCCCGGCGCATGCCCTCTTTGCTCGCAGCATGGGCTACCACAGGCCTGCCGCTGCTAGCGGCTACTTCCACTATTTTTTTTAGCTCTTCTACCGTATAGGTAGGCGCTGCTGCGCCATGCAGTCCCCAGCGATAATCCGCATAAACCTTTATCAGATCGGCTCCTTTGCCAATTTGGGTTCGTACCTCTTTGGTTAATCCTTCCAAACCATCAGCTTCTGCAGCACCAATGGGTGTTTCTATGTCATAGCTCAGTACTTTGGGTCCGTAGCTGCCGGTGGCTACCAGCGCACGGGTGGCAATGAGCAGTCTGGGGCCGGGAATTATTCCTTTGTCAATGGCTGCTTTCAGGCCTACATCATCATAACCTGCGCCTTCTGTTCCCAGATCTCTGGCAGTTGTAAAGCCGGCCAAAAGGGTATTACGCGCATGAACAGTTGCACGGGCAATCCTTTCTGTTCTGGATTCTTTCAGTACCTGGTCGTTCCAGGAGGTTTCATTATAGGGGTGTAGAAAAAGATGGCTATGCCCTTCTATCAGGCCTGGCAGCAGGGTAGTACCTTTTAATTCAATGACCTCAGTGCCCGGTGGAATATTCTTTAGCTCGCCAACCGCTTCTATATATGCTCCTTTCACCAGCACCTGCCAGTTTTTATGCATGGTTTCCCCATCGAAAACCTGGTCTGGCATGAGCAGCAGGTAACGCGATGATGTACTTTGCTGGGCAAGAGTCACTTGCGTGAGCAAAGATAAAAATATGGAGAGGAAAAGGCCCCGAGGCATAAGGAAGGCAGTTGCTGAGGAAGCTAACTTACAGTGAGGATATAAATAAAGCAAATGCACCGGTTGCTATGATAGGTTGTGCCTGCTATTAGCGGTTGCTTTTAACGGACCAGTATTTTCCAGGCATGTTCAGGAAGTATAACCTCCTCCACTAAGTTACCCTTATTGTCCAGCATGAGTAGCTTCTTTCCAGCACCATCTACACTGTTAAAGACGGTACCTATAATGATAAGTTCATGTTTGCTGTCAAAGGCGATAGGTGATTGGTTACTCAAAATAACTTCATGCCCAGTTAAATAATTTATTTCAAGGGTGCTTAGGTTAATTGAAGCCAATCTGTAGGGTGTTGGCGCTGGTTGAGCTGTTGGCGAATAGTAGTAGAGTAGATTATTTTCGCTGTCGAGTGCTGCCGTGGGACTGCTGGATTCAAAATTAGTGCCAGCATCCAGTATAGCCAGTTCGGTAATGGTGAAACTGATAGGATCTATTTTGAATAAACTTCTCAAAGAAAGTCCTAATAATTCATTATTAGCGGTTACGAGGAATTGAGAGGTTGAGTATTCAGGTTGTAATTCAGTTATATATTCCTTTGTAGCAGCATCTATAACGATAATCTTGCTTTCAAATCCACCGCCCGGTCGTTCCAGGCTAATAAAAATTTTATCTTCAACTTCTTTAAAATCAATGATGTTGAAATCAAATGCTACAAATACACTATCTGTTGGAATCAAATTATCAGCATTAAAAAACTTAAGATAAGCAGCAAAAAAGTGATCGTTAAACTGTCCTTCCGGGAGTGCCTTACGATAGGCGACTACAGCTCTATCATCGATAATGTCTATGGTTTTATCATACCTGACCATTTCATTCGTATTAATATTCTCACTTGCCTGCCATCTAGCTGCAAGGGTATTATCTGCTAAGTTTACCTTATCCAGTACTCCGGCTTTTTGTCTTATCAAATAAATAAAATCATCATGAATTATAGCGTCCGAAAAAAATTCGGAAGCAGGTGCGTTATCGATCTCCAATATATTGTTTTCCAGCTGATTGGCAGGATAGGTATATTTAGAAACAATGCCATTCTCAGTATCGCCTACTACATTGTACGTTAGTATCAGATATTCAGAATTATTATCATCGTCAGGATCAATTTCCTGCCTGCCACATGAAACTATCAATGAGCAGCCAATAATCAGCAATGAGGCTATAGGATGGAATGTTTTCATGGCTTAGAAGCTAAATGTTTGAACAGATCAATTGGTGAAAACCCGGACTTATGAAATGCTGCTTTAGAAAAATAAGCCTGTTCTATAAATATAATATATATTCTTTAGGCACGTGATATAATTTTATTTCAGTGATCTAATAAAGTATTGAAGCGTCTACCTGTCTTACCAAAAGGCATAAAAAAGCCGTCTCTGCAATGGGCAGAGACGGCTGTTATTATAAAAGGAGCAAGCTTATGGTTTTACAATCAGGCTTTGGGTACTGGATTTGTCTCCCGTTTTAATGGTGACAAAGTACAAGCCCTCGTCTAGTCCTGACACATCAAAACTAGTGCTATGCTGTGCTTCTGCAGCACTCAGACGCTGTAGCAACATGCGTTGTCCCAATGAATTGGTAACCTCAATCTGTACCTCATCCTGTATTTGCTCTCTAAAATGAAGGCTTACCCGATCACTGGCAGGGTTAGGGTATAGCCTTACCTCTACAGCCGGCATTGGCGTTTGTACATTTACTTCTGCTGCAGCTTGTTGCTGGTTAACTGCGGTAGCGCGGTAGTAGTAAACTTTGCCGGGAGCAACGCCCTGATCGGTATAATCGAAATGAGTGCCTGCATCCGAGGCTGCTACAGTAGCCAGGGCTTCGAAATCTCTGCCGTTTTGGCTACGCTCCAGTAGATAAGCACCTGCCGAGCTTTGATCGCTGGTAAAGTTCAGCAGCACGGCATTGTCCTGTGCAGCGGCGGTGAGTGAACTGGTGCCGCTTAAGGCGTTGCCCTTCAGTACCTGTGTTTCTACGGTAGCGCCCTTCTTGCCACCGAATTTAGAGTCTACCCAGGCGGTATTGGTAATGCTCACAGGATTTACCACCAGGTCCACATCATCTACATACCACCCACTGGCACCGGTGAGCACATCGGAGCCCATTCGGAAGCGGATCTGCACGAGCTGGCCGCTATAGCTGCTCAGGTCTACAAGGGTCTGTATGTACCCGTTGCTGCCACCCGTAAAGGCTGGTCCCTGCACGGTAGAGGCATT
>JASLAE010000505.1 GCA_030147305.1 Cesiribacter sp. | reverse complement strand
TAAAAGCTGGAAAGAGCATCAGCCATTAAATAATTTTTAACAGAAAGATTCAGTATTTTAAATCTTCTTTATTACAAGAAATAATATTTTATTCATATATTATGCCAGGCTAATATATGTAGGAAGAGGGTAGGTGTTTTGTTTTAGCTCAAGTTCAATCCAACAGAATTTTTTAAAACCTCTTATATACTTCAGCAGACGTTTAAGTATAAATAAACTTTCATGACCTCTATAACTACTTCCCCAGGCATAGTTCGCTACACTAAGACTGTTGATATCAAGCGTTTAAAGTTTATCGACGATATTCTAAAAACATCATTATCTGGTAATGGAAAGGTCTTGGATGTTGGCTGTGGCAATGGCAACATCAGTATCTATCTAGGATCACTTGGCTATAACGTTAGAGGCGTAGACATCAGTGAGAAAGCCATCAACAATGCCAGAAACAATAATCCATATCCCCATGTGAAGTTTGATGCTGTTAGTGCAGAACAACTCTCTGCAGAAAAATCACATTATAATGCGATTATTTGTAGCGAGGTACTGGAGCATCTGGATAATCCCAAACAACTGCTGGATACCCTTTATAATCTGTTGGAAGATGATGGGGTATTGATCGTAACAGTGCCCAACGGAGCAGGACCTCGTGAAGTGTTGATGACCAAACCTATGCAGTGGATGAGCAAGAATAACGGATTGCTCTGGAAAGCCACCACAGCAGTTAAAAGAGCCCTGGGCTATAATGGCAAAACTACCCAGTCAGATGCCGATAACCTGGAACACGTGCAATTTTTTACTTATAAAGATCTCATCAGATTGTCTGCCAACAGTAAATTCAAGATCAAGTACTTTAAGCATGCAGATTTTATAGGCGATGTTTTTCCATTCTCTTTATTATCTAAACGCATTGCTGCCCTACAGGACCTTGATTGCAAGCTTGCCGATCAGCTTCCACATAATTTAGTAGCGGGGTTTCTGAGTGCCTGGAAAAAAGAAAAAGCCCAGGTGTAAAAACTGCTGCTGGCAGACATTTTTAAATGCAACGGTATAGTATTATTCTGAAGTTAACCTTAAGGTTAGAAGTATAAAAACTACTCAAGGATTTACTTATTATTCAACCTCTGTTTTCATAGCCTCTTCTCCCTCAGAGATTTCTCCGAGCTCACCACTGTAAAGTGTATGCACTTCCTGGGCATCGTAGCCCTGGCTTTGTAACCACCTGCTGAATACAGCTGTATAGCCATGGGTAACCAGCACCCTTTCGGCTCCTGTTTGACGGATGGCTTCATTAAGTCCCTGCCAATCTGCATGATCGGACAGGACAAAACCCCGGTCTACTGCCCGCCTGCGTTTAGTACCCCGCAGGTTCATCCAGCCAGAGGCAATGGAAGTTCTTACAGGCTTTAGCTTACGCATCCATGAAGTGTTTAGCGCTGAAGGTGGCGCAATTACCAGGCTGCCTTGTATATCACTCCTGCTTGTCTCAGCAGAAAGCCTTCTGTACTTTGGCAAAGGAAGACCATCCATCCTGAGTGCTTCACATACATTATAGACGGCTCCATGCAGGAGAATTGGGCCAATTGAACTATCCACATTGGCCAGCAACCGCTGTGCCTTGCCCAGTGAATACCCGCAAAGCAGGGTGGTAATACCTTCGGACTTGTTGGCACGCCACCATTCATTTATTTCCTGAAAGATTTCATGCTGCGGTCGCCAGTTGAAGAGGGGCATCCCAAAGGTACTTTCGGTAATAAAGGTATGGCAGCGCACTGGTTCAAAGGGGGTGCAGGTAACATCAAGTTCTGTTTTGTAGTCGCCGGAAGCTACCCATACTTCCCCGCCATGTTCCAGCCTGATCTGAGCAGAGCCTGTAATATGGCCTGCAGGATGGAAACTTATATTAACACCGTTTACCGTTACAACTTTGCCATATTCAATGGTCTGTAACCGAATATCCTGACCCAACCTGTGCCTTAGCACCTGCTCAGATTGCCGATGGGCCATATAATATTGATTGCCACTGCGGGCATGGTCTCCATGTGCATGAGTGATCAGGGCTCGCTGTACAGGCTTCCAGGGATCAATGTAAAGATCTGCCTGTGGGCAATAAATTCCGCAGTCGTTAATTTCCAGCAGGTTTTTTTGATTCATCCATATGAAACCACAACTGGTGTCAGGGGTTTAGAATTGCCAGTATTACTTTATCTCCTTAATTATAAAAAAAACCGGCCTTGCGAGCCGGTGCTAAAATAATATTGCAGTGCTGTTACTTACCAATGTATTTCAAAAACTCTGCCTTTACGGCTTCATCTTTAAACTTACCCAAAAACTGACTGGTTATGGTGCGGCTGGTATCGTCCTGGATGCCACGCATGCTTACACACAGGTGGGCTGCATCTAACACAACAGCAACATCTTCTGTCTGCAGAGCCTCACTTAGGTCGGTGGCTATTTGTACGGTAAGCCGCTCCTGTACCTGGGGCCTGCGGGCAAAATACTGAACAATTCTGTTTATTTTAGAAAGACCAATCACTTTGCCACTGGAGATATAAGCCACATGGGCTTTCCCTATGATGGGCACGAAATGATGTTCGCAGTTGCTATAGAAGGTAATGTCTTTTTCTACCAGCATTTGATTGTACTGGTATTTATTTTCAAACAGCCTAACTTTTGGTTTATTGGCTGGATTTAATCCACTGAAAATCTCTTTTACAAACATTTTAGCCACACGGGCAGGGGTACCGGCCAGGCTGTCGTCTGTTAAATCCAAACCCATGATATGCATGATTTCACGAAAGTGCTTTTGAATCAGCTCTATCTTTATTTCGTCATCCAGGTCAAATGCATCTGGACGCAAAGGAGTTTCAGCAGAAGAGGCTATGTGTTCTTCACCCATATCATGTATGTGCAGGCCCTGATCAGGCTGGATATTCAACAAAGTTTCTTTCTGTTTCATAGAGCGTAATCTTTAACTCAAAGTGCGACTCAATTTGATCTCGCAGTATCTTCCAAATAACTACCGCAATGTTTTCTGCAGTAGGGTTCAGTTCCTTAAACTCCTGCGTATCCAGATTCAAGTTGCGATGGTCGAGCTTACGGATCACGTGCTCCTGTATGAGGTCGCTTAACTTTTTCATATCATACACATAGCCTGTGGCAGGATTAATTTCGCCTACCAGTTTAACGAACAATTCATAATTATGGCCATGATAGTTGGGATTACTGCACTTCCCGAATACCTGCTGGTTCTCTTCCGCTGTCCATTCAGGATTATGCAAGCGATGAGCTGCATTAAAGTGCTCCTTTCGGATAATGGCCGCTTTCATGCTTATTGTTTAAAAGTGTGACTATAATCTTAAACGAAGTTAAGGATAAACTACCAACTCAAAAGCAAATTTAAATAAAATTTAGTTCAGCAGCTTCCTCAAATAAGCATGGTGAAGCAGTCAAAATAAATGCCTCATTTTCTGCCGATCATCTAATCGTACAACCATTTATCAAAACTTTAAAAAAAAGGCATAGCTGGCTGTAATTTTTTAGTCCCTTTGTGCATCTATATAACAAAGGCGGTCATAAAAAATATAACGAGCGTCTGATTTTAACTTAAAGATTGTACTTAAAAACACCCTACAATATCATTTTTAAAACCATGAAAACATCCTTAATCGCCCTGCTTCTTTTTGTAATGGTAATGTCGCCTAATGTAACTCAGGCCTCAAACAATCCATACACAAACGACACCCTAAAAACTGCCAATGGCGGTGAGCCTAATGTAGATGAATTGCCAGCCATGAATCCCGATGAACCATTTTTCTTTCAGGAAAAGGTTTATATCCATATCTATGACAAGAATGAAAAAACCCTGATCGATGGAGCTTTCAGCAGAAAAGACCTGCAGGAAAACAAAGTGCTCAGAGATCTGTTGCGTAAGAGTACCCGTTTCTTATCACTGGATAGTCATCATTATTATTTTGTAGACCAGGAAGTGATATAGTACAAGTATAGCCTCTTCATACTTTTATATATAAAAAAAAGGGTAAGCTTCTGGCTTACCCTTTTTTCTTGTTACGCTGATTAGCAATATTCTTCAAATACCTGTACCAGGTGCTGTGCTATCATATCGGCATTGCGGCCTTCGATGTGATGACGTTCAATAAAATGAACCAATTCTCCATCTTTGAAAAGGGCTATTGATGGAGATGATGGCGGGTAGGGTAGGGTATATTCACGGGCTTTTGCAGTTGCTTCTTTGTCTACACCGGCAAAAACAGTGGCCAGGTTACTGGGTTTTTTGTTGCTTAGTGCAACTGCTTTCTTTACGCCCGGACGGGCCGCACCAGCAGCACAGCCACACACCGAATTAACTACCAGCAGGGTAGTGCCTTCTTCTTTTTCCAGCAGGTTTTCTACTTCTACAGGACTGCGCAATTCTGTAAACCCAACCTGGGTAAGGTCTGTGCGCATGGGGGCTACTAATTGTTCTGGATACATATCGTTGATGGGGAAATTTGTAAAAGTGTATTTATATTTTTAGTATGACAGCCAAAACTTATAATAAATCAGGCGCTTTATACCTGACTTTCGTTGCCTGTTTTATAAAAAACCTAGCTCCAGTTTTGCTGCTTCTGACATCATGTCCTGGCTGTAGGGAGGATCAAAAGTAAGTTCTACAGTTACTTCATTCACACCCTCTATCGCCTTTAATTTTTCTTCTACCTCTACCGGTATCTGCTCTGCACTGGGGCAGGCCGGCGAGGTAAGCGTCATCTGCACGTAAACATTATTCACCGGGTATACATTGATTTCGTAGATGAGGCCCAGTTCGTAAATGTCTACAGGAATTTCCGGATCGTATACCTGTTTGATAGCCTGCAGCACTTTATCGCGCAGATTTTCCTGAGGTTGTGCTGCAGTGATTTGCTCAGGAGTGTTTTTTGATTCCTCGTTCATGGCTTATTCCTCTTTTTTTTCCATTTCCTGGTAAGCCAGGGCAGCCTCCAGTTTCATCTGGTTAATCATGTTGGCAAAACCATTGGAGCGCTGGCTGCCGATAAAGGTGTTCATCCCGATATCGCGAATAAAATATAGATCAGCCCGGGCAATGTCGCCAATCTTCTGCTCCGAAAGTACCCGAATCAGGAGTGCAATCAGGCCTTTTGTGATAGCTGTATTACTATCTGCCAGGTATTTGAGCCGTTCCTGCTCCCGCTGGGAAACCAACCACACTTTGCTCTGACAGCCTTTAATCAGCCT
>JASLAE010000500.1 GCA_030147305.1 Cesiribacter sp. | reverse complement strand
CTTTCACCCGTTGTTGTAGCTGCTCTGCAGCCACTACTTCATTAATCAACGCCCACTGGACAGCTTTCTCTGCATCAATTAACTTTCCGCTTAACAACAGTTCCTTTGCCCTGCCCTCTCCTATTTTACGCAGCAGAAATATCTTCACAATGGCTGGTATAAAACCAATCTTCACTTCGGTATAACCAAACATGGCTTCGGGTACGGCAAAAGAAAAATCACACACAGTTGCCAGACCAGCGCCCCCGGCCAGGGCATGACCATTTACGGCTGCAATTACCGGCTTCGGATGGGTATAAATTTGCAGAAACAGCTCCATCAGGTGCTGGCTGTCGGCCAGGTTTTCTTCATAGGTATTTTGTTGTAGCTGCTGCAAATAAGCCAGGTCTGCGCCGGCACAAAAGGCTTTACCTTCGCCACTCAGCACAATTACTTTAACCTCACTATCCTGCTCGGCCTTTAGAAAAGCCTCCTTAAGCTCCGATACTGTTTCGGCGTTAAGGGCATTGCGTTTATCGGGCCTGTTAAGGGTAACATAAGCAATGCGATTTTCTGTTGTATACCTGATATTATTCATAGCTGAAGATGATAAGCGCCATGCACGGCAGTTATATGAACGGGCAAATCTAATGAATTTGCTTCAGACCCCATGCTTTGCCTGTACCAGTATGCGTTAGAGCCATCCAGTATAAGCTTTTTGAAATTAAACTTCTGCATAAGCAGGGATAGGTCTAGCTTTGGGTTCTTTCGCAGCAATAACACATCCACCTCTATGGGTGTAGGTGGCAAAGTTCGCAAAGCCGGCGCTCCGTCGATGATGGCAATACGTAGCCCCTGCCAGCTGATTAGCTCCAAAGTATTATGCTTACCATGGGGCAACGCAAAGTCCTGGGGCAGGGCATCAGGCTGGGCCCGCATGGTGAACCCCGCCTGTAAACGCGCAGGCGCCACATGGTAACCTAACTGGTTACTGTCAGGGCTTTGACCCACTGGTTTTAAGTATTCCTGATGCCCCTTTACAAAATGGAGGAGCGTATGGCCCTGTATATGATAGATGGTAAAAGAAGTTTGTGTCCGTTGTTCGTACAACCTGACCATACCGCTTACTGCCAGCGTAAGCAATACTATACAGGCTGCTATACCCCAGCCCAGGCTGCGTAGCCTGATCAACAATAGTAGCGTGATGAGGATCAGGTACAGCAGGATGGTTTCGGGAGTAGTAATGCTTGCTACCAGCTTACTGAATGGCAGTGTTTCCGTTAGCTGCACCCAAATATTCAGGAGCTGCGCCAGCAGGCTTACACACCAGCCAATGGCAGTACTGATCAAGGGTAGCCAGTGGAGTAAGAGTAGCAGCAGGGTACTGTATAGAATTAAAAAGGCCAGTGGCACTGCCAAAGGTTCCCTATAAAGAAATAGGTTGGAAACTGCTTAAAATAATAAAGCCCCAGCGGAAAAGTGGCCAGTTGTGCCGCTAGTGTTACAGACATTAACTCCCAAAATTTCTTGGTCAATAGCTGTTTTGGCTCCCACCATTCCTTAATGCGGGGCTGCAGATAGATAATACCGATAACAGCCAGATAACTTAACTGAAACCCCACCTGACGGAGCAGCACAGGATTCCAGAGCAACAAGATAAAGGCAGAGAGTGCTATTGAATTATAGATATTGCCCCTGCGCCTGATGGCTTTGCTGATGGCTATGATGGTGAACATAGCAGCTGCCCGCTGGGCAGAAGGTGCCAAACCGGTAAGCCAGGCGTAAATCCATAATATTGCTAGCACCAGCGCAAGCCAAAGCAATCGCTGCCACCACTGCCGCCGCATAAAAGGGAATAACATGTACACAAGGCCAAAGACCATACCAACATGCAATCCGGAAACAGCCAGTACATGCATAACACCAGCATTGGCGTACGCTTGCCGCAGGCTGCTGTCCAGAGATGACCGCTGCCCCAAAACCATTGCCTGCACCACCGCAGTAGCTTGTGGATCAGGAATGAACCTGCTCACTACCTCCAGCAGATAACGCCTGCTTGCTATGGCTGTCCGCTGCCAGAAAGAAAATACTTGAGGGGTCGACACTGCCGCGGCTTGTTTAACAAAAAGCTGGTAGTGCACTCCCTGGGTAGCTAAATAATCCTTATAATTAAATTCATGTGGGTTGAGCGGAGGTGCCACAGATTGTAAATTTCCTTTTACCAACAGTAGCTGGCCCGCACCTGGCATCGGCAAAGCATTTGGCACGTAGACCATTGTACCTGTACCGTTAGTGCTGAGTTCAACCTCTTCCTGCTGCACAGGATAAATATGCGCCTGGAAACGATAACTTTTCGCAGTAGCAACCGGCTGTTCATCTACCCTTACCCACCAGAAAGGAGCATCAGGTTTTGCAACAGGTGTTTCCACAAGGGCTTGTGCAGTTCGCCAGTAACCAAGGGAAGACAGGAAAAGAAAAGCCAGCAGGCCCCAGGAAATCTGGCTGAAGGGTGTATTCCGTTTTAGCCCCAGAACAGCTCCAATATAGACAACTGCCGCCACCGGACACAACCATTGAACAAGCTTCTCCCATCCGGGAAATATTAGCGCAAGTAAAATGCCGCATAGTAGCCAGATCACATAACGCACCCATGGAAAAGCCAGCCATTGCTGCATGTCTGCTTTAGTTTGTTTAAGAAAGCCTTTGCTTACCTCAACCTTTTTGGCAGCTGCAGGTTTTGTAAATGACCCAAAGAATAAGTATACATGGAAATTACGAATGCATCCAGGCTAATCATTGAAAAACTGGAGGATTGGATTAAAGCCCTCATAGAAATGTTACCCAACATTGTGTTGGCCATTCTGATCGTTATCATAGCATACTTTATTGCTAAAGTGGTGCGTAATATCATGCGTAAAATCATGGGACGCATGACCGGTCATATTACTTTGCAGCACCTGATCTCTAACATTGTTTTTGTTGCCATAATTTTAATCGGTGCCTTTGTGGCACTCAGCATCCTACAACTCACCACTGCAGTTACGTCTTTACTAGCCGGTGCAGGTATCATAGGGCTGGCCCTTGGTTTTGCTTTTCAGGACATAGCTGCCAATTTTATGTCAGGGATTATCATGGCCATCCGGGTGCCTTTTCGCGAAGGCGACATCATTGAAACAAAGGATAAAATGGGCATTGTCACAGATATTTCCTTACGTTCTACCATCTTACGGTCCTTCCAGGGCCAGTACCATATCATTCCCAACAAAGATGTGTTCCAGAATACCATAACCAACTACAACACCTATGGTAAGCGGCGTGTTGATTTAACAGTGGGCATTTCCTATGGTGATGATCTGGAAAAAGTAAAGCAGGTAGTGCTGGATACGATCAAAGATCTGCCTAAGGTAAAGCAGGATGATCCTATCCAGTTCTTCTATACTGAATTTGGCGATAGCTCCATTAACTTTGAAGTAAGGTTTTGGGTAGCGTTTAAAAAGCAACCCGATTACCTGCAATTGCGAAGCGATGCTATCATTGCTATCAAGAAAGCCTTCGATGAAAACGACATCATGATTCCATTCCCAATCCGCACTTTGGACTTTGGTATTAAAGGAGGTGAAAAACTGTCTGAAATGGTCTCCGGTAACCTTTCAAAAGAATAGTCGTTAAAAAAACTAGTGAACCAAAATTTTTGGATAATATGAAACGTCATAACTTTTTTAAATCAGCTGGTACCTTTTTAGTAGCCGGTGTGTTTGCCACTACTTTCGCAGCTTGCGATTCTAGCAGCGACCGCTCTACAGTAGATGGTGCCGAAGAAATTGTAGAGACAGAACAAACTACTACGAACGACCCTTCCGCTAATATAAATGAACCTACTGTTGGTTACGAAAACGGTGAATACAATTCTACCGGTACCAGTGGTACGTACGATGTAAACCAGCAATACACATATGAAGACCGTGAGCTGGTTAGAAACAGGCTGCGTGAAGACATAGACCGTGCCGATCGTTCTTTAGAACGCATGGGTAATGAAGCCGAAACGGCCGGTGAAAATGCAGCTGCTGAAACAAAGCAGGAACGCGAAAAAGCAAGAGAAACCCTGCAGCGTGAGCGTGATCGTTTAAGCCAGCGCCTGGAAGAAGTAGAAAATGCTACTGAAGAAAACTGGGAACGTGTTAGCAATGATGTTAACAGCACCCTGCGTGACTGGGAAAAAGAGTGGGAAGAACTTCGCACGAAAAATATAGATATTGATGTAGATGTGAACGAAAGAGGCACAACTACGAATTCAATAGACCAGTAATATCCTTACTTATTGTTAAGAGATATAAAACAGAAGAAGCGCTGCCTTGGGCAGCGCTTCTTCTGTTTTATATAATGACTGTCGCTATTTTCTCATCCGGAAGTGACGAATTTCACATTCCACAAATTCTTCGCCTTCCGGCTTAAAGCC
>JASLAE010000498.1 GCA_030147305.1 Cesiribacter sp. | reverse complement strand
TGCAGTGATTGAATTGTAAATAAATAAGGTCCAATGCGTACCTCTTCATACAGGGGGGGGATGTCTTCATGCTCCGAGAGTATAAGGCCGCTGAGGGTATCGTAGTCACCCTCCGGCAGGTTCCAGCCGTACTCCTCATTTAAATAATCGATCTCGTGCCGGGCACTTAGCAGCCAGGTATTTTCGGTAAGCTGCTGCTCTACCAGGTCTTCCTCATCATGCTCATCCTGTATTTCTCCGAAGATCTGCTCTATGATATCTTCCATGCTTACGATGCCTGAGGTGCCGCCAAATTCATCTACCACCAGCGCAAGACTTTTATGTTCGGTAATGAATTGTATTAGAAGCTCGTTGGCCAGCATGGTTTCCGGCACTATGATGATAGGTGTAAGAATAGCCTGAATGTCTTTGGGCTTTTTGAAAAGCTCAAGCATATGGCAATAGCCTATGATCTCATCAATAGAATCGCGGTAAACCAGAATCTTGGAATGGCCTGTATTGATAAATTCCTGCTTCAGGGCGTCAATGCCTTCTTCTATGTCTATGGCTACCATTTCTGTGCGCGGAATCATGCAATCCCGCACCTTGATGGTTTTGAATTCCAGTGCATTGTTAAAAATACGGGCATCGACCAGGTCATCCTCGTTCTTTTGCTGCGGGTTGGCGGCGTAACGCTGTATGAAATTATTTAGATCTGTAAGCTGAAAAACAGGTTTGTCGTTGGTCATCTCCTGCCGCAGCACATAGCGGATCACCCATTTGCTGGCGCCAATGATTATGGTAACCGGCAGCCACAGCACCACATAAATAATGCCCATGGGAACCGTTAGCAAATGCAGCAGCCAGTTTGGGTTTATGAGAAAAACACTTTTAGGCGTAAACTCCGCCGTTACCAGTACAATAATGGTTGAAATAAGCGTCTGCAGCACCAGTACCAGCGCATCGCGCACATCCGGACCTATGGCTGTTGGCAGCATGCGTGCAATACCCGGCTCCAGCACCAGTGCCATAAAATAGCCATAAACAACCAGCGAAATGGTATTACCTACCAGCGTAGTGCCAATATAACCAGAGGGATTATTGATGAAATAGGAGAGGATGCGTCCGCTGAGTTGTCCCTGCTTACGCTCCAGTTCTATCTGCAAACGGTCTGCAGAAACAAAGGCAATCTCCATTCCGGAAAAAAATGCCGAAAATATGAGTGAAACAAGAATAATGTAAATGATCGTCCAATCCATTACTGCTCCTTATCTACGTTTGCGCTTTGATTTGGATGCAGTTGTCTTATTACTGACAGCACCTGTACCAGCTTTAGTTTTACGGATGGAAGTTACATTAGCATCTGGCTCTCCATTATCTGCTAAACGCTTCCGTTTAACAACGATATGTCCCAGCCAGAGCGCCACACAAATCATCAGCCACAGATACCCAAAACCAATACCGCGGGTAATTATTTCAAGAATGCTAATGACCAAACAGCCTCCGCTGAGGTACAGCAGCGCCGTTTCCAGTGTTTTATTGTTCATCTTCTGCTTCTGCTTCTTCGCCCTCTTCTACTTCCTCGTCCAAAAGGGTTACTGCGTCAGGTTCTAGTATGGTATAGGTAGAGAAATCCTGTTTTGCCTCCAGGCCTTTGCCCCGGAGTGTATCCTGGCCTTCGGTAATAAGAACAGGGGCCTGGGTAAAGACACGCTCTGTGGGTGGCGACCAGTGAAGGGTATCCGTATCCAGCCGGTTGTTTTCTTTTCGACCCTCAATGACCACATTGCCTACAGCTGTATAACGGTCCTGCTTTTTAAAGTAGTAACCTTTGTCGGACTCCAGAGTAGAAGAGATGCTGCCATCGGGCTCATAAAATTCTATATAGATGCCTTCCGGAAACTCACGGTTGCCATCTTCATATTCATATTGCTTTGGGGCCTGTATGCTAATACGCACCACGGCAGAATCACTGTACAGGATTTGAATACTGTCGGCTTCTATTAAAGGGCCATTGTAATCTGGCACATCAGCTACTTCATCTTTGGCCTGGCAACTCCAAAACAGCAAACTAAACAGCAGCATTGCCGCAAGTGATTTTTTCATTATTCAAAAATAAAAAAAAGCGGCTTAGATAAGCCGCTTTTCTGTTAGGTATCTCTAATTATTAAGACTAGTCGCGTGTGCGAAGTGTAACAGTTTCTCCGATCCAGCAGCCTACTTTCATTTCGCTACCTGCCGCTATGTTCCTGTCAAAAAGCTCACCTTTAGAAGGGAACTGGGCTTTGGCGCGCGCCATGCCGCTGCTGTCACCAGCTTTCTGATACATTTCATAAGCAGCAATGTAGATAGAACGGTCAGCTACAATGTCCTGGTTACCATAACACTCCTGGCTATCCATGTACAGGCCGCCAATTAAGCTATAAGCTTTAGAGGCTGATGATTTATCTGCTTCTATGGCTTTGTATGCCAGTGAACGTGCTTCGGATTTGGCACCACGCTGTTTTGCCAGCTGGGCCTGTAGCAGGTAAAGCTCACCTTTGTCTGCTGCAGTACTTGCCATGCTAATTGCCTCGTTCATGTAAGTGGTAGCCTCAGCGTAGTTTTTATCCGTAATGCTTTTCAGCGCCAGGTATTTAGCCAGCTCAAAGGTTTTTTCACCAGCATATACTGTTTTGATAGCAGTCATGTAGAGCGGATTGTCGGTACAGTTGCCTACCCGAAGTAGTTTAAACACCTTTTTAGCTGTTTCTACGTCGTTAGGATTCTGCTTCATCTTAGGACCAAAGTTCTTCTCTACAAAGTTACAGTCTACATTCACTGTTTTTACCAGCAGATCATCTACGTATGACTTATATTTAGCAAATGCTTCTGCCTGGTCTGGCTGTTTTGCCTGTGCATTGTCTAGCGCCTTTACAATAATATCGTACTGATCAAGCACTTCTTCGTCGGAGATTGCTTCAGGGTTGGCTTTTTTCATATTGTGTAAGCCCAACATATATCCGATAGCACTGGTAGCAGATATATTCTCCTTGTTCAATTCAGCCGTACGTTTTAAAGTATTGTATAATACCTCCTGGCGCTCTTTATCAGTATTGAAGTATTTGTAAGCATAGTATGCTTTACGTTCAGCATTTTCGGCTTCGTCGCCAAAATGCTGGATCCGCAGGTCATAGAGGGTCAATACAGAATCCTGAAGTTCCCGCTTCTTGGCAGGATCAGTTTCTGCATTGGCTAACTCATCATAAATCTCAACGCCATTGATATAAATAGCAGGATTGAGGGTTGGCGCATTTACCAGCAGCCAGTGCAGAGCATTAGCCGACTGACGAAAATTGCCAAGCTTTTTTTCATCATTATAATAGGCATTTTTTGCCGAAGCAGTTGCTTTGTCCTCAGGCCAGTTCCAGGTAGTCATTGGATCGCCTGTAGGTTGGGTAGACTGCTGAGCGTTTGCGGTACCTAATGCACCAACAAATAAAGCTATTCCCAATAGTACATTTTTCATCTTCATCTTTCTAACGGATTTCATTAATCATACTTATACCTCTCAAACCAGCGCTCGTTCAAGGTTACCCCTAAACTTACCCGGAAAAATCGCTCCCGGATCAGGTCATTATCTGTATTGCCTCTTTGTCCCCAGGAGAAGCCCGTGTGAACTCCGGAAGCACCTACAGGAAAGGATACGCCAAAATTTATGCCAAACTCGTTAATTTCTTTACCATTAATCAAAAAAGGCGTTTTTTCTAGCTGTACACCCGTACGATACGTCATTCTGTTGTAATAGGTTCTGGAAATATAGTTGGGTGTCCACTCGCCGCCCACAGAAAAACGAAAACTTTTTCCAAGGCCCTCTTCTTCATTCTCTGACTCGAAGCTACGGTAACGCTCCCAGTCCTGCAGTCTTAGGTCTGCACCAACGGTGTAACTGTAAAGTCGGCCATACGCTACCCCAACTCCTAAAGAAGCTGGAATTCGTAATTTTGTTTGGTGTTGTGCTACAGTATCTGCAAATATTGGTGTATCGCCTCCTTCTCTAAGCCGTTCATTGGTAAAAAAACGGTTTACATTCAGATCTTTCTCCAGCTCGTAGGTTAAACCTGCCGACAGAAAATTTCTGCGACCCTCTTTTTCTTCACCAAAATAGGTTCTGTATGCAAGGGCGCCCGTGAATAAAACATCTGAAAAACTGGTGCGCTCCAGGAAATGGGCAGTGTAAGAATTGGCAGCAACCGTGTCGTTGCTAAAGCTGGAGGATACTTCTTCTGTGATGTTGCCAAACAGGTAAGAAACCCGCGCACCCACAGAGAACCCCTTGAAAAGACTGATACCCGTAGCTGCATAGGCCTGTGTTAAGCCGCCACTCCCTTCATAGAGGGTAGTGGAAAAACTATTGGGTAGGCCCTGAATAGGATCTGTAGCCTGTAGGCGATAGCTTACCGTGCTATAAGGGGTAAGGCCCAGGTTAAAGCCTATCTTATTTTTTAAAAGTGGAAAAGCCACCGACAGATAATCGAAACCACCACTGCTGATCCTATCCTGCTCCTGTGTAGTGGCAAGCCGCCGGGATTCTACACTAAAGCCTGCAAGGGCGGTTGTATAGTAAGCATTTTGTGCCAGCAAGGCGGGGTTCTGGATAGAAATAAACAACGGATGGGTATAACCTATGCCAACCCCTCCCATGCCTATATTACTAGCCGTAGCCTGTGTGTTGATATTTCCAATACCACGGATGGTGTAGGGTGACTGTCCTACCTGTGCTCTGGCGCCAGCAGCGGCCATGAGGCTAAACAGAAGGAGCAGAATTTTTCTTCTGCAAAACATTGTAGCGTAAAATCTCATTGAGCCCGAATAGCACCAATTCTGAAACCACAAAGATGGTTTCTTTTAATTTGTTTTCAAAAATTTTAGCATCTCCCCCACAAAGAATTACCTGCAACTGGGGATAGACCTGCTTATAACGCAGGATTGTACTCTCTATTTCACCAAGCATACCCCAATATGCACCACTTTGTAAACATTCTATGGTACTGCCTCCGGGCAGCGGTGGTGGTGTTGTTTCCGCTTCAAGGCTGGCCAGTGGCAAACGGGCGGTAAAAGTATGCATGGCTTTTAGCCGCATTTGTAAACCTGGCGAAATGGCACCGCCCAGGTATACGCCTGCTGAATTTACCAGCTCGTGTGTTAAACAGCTGCCTGCATCAAATACCAGCACCGGCTGGGCCGGATAAAGGGCTGCTCCGCCCACCGCAGCGGCTATGCGGTCGGTGCCCAGGGTGTGTGGAGTTTTGTAAGCAATCTCAATGGGCAGCGGTACGCCCGGTTTTAGCAGAAGTGGCTGCAAAGCCTGCGGTAACGCCTGCAGCAGCGGCGTTTCCGCACCGCCTACCGTAGACACAACTACATGGCTAGCCTGCTGCCTGCTGCACCAGGCAATAATGTTTTCTGCCTGCTGGTCCTGCACTACCTCCAGCAGTACCTGATCCTGATAGAGGGCTGCCTTGGTTCGTGTATTACCAATATCTAGAGCAATGCTGCGCATAAGCCTGCAAGTTATAGAGTATTTATGAGTAGCAGAAGTTATGAGCAATAGCTTTTGAGCTAAAAAACTATCCTCTCTAAAAATCGCTTATCTTTGGGCTTTACCATCATAAATTTTTCAACTTTTTCATGGCCTTCAATCAGGATATTAAACTTGGCGTCCTTGGCGGCGGACAGCTGGGGCGTATGCTCATACAGGCGGCAGTAGATCTGAACCTGGAGCTGCACATGCTGGATCCGGACCCGCAGGCACCCTGCCATCAACTGGCTGCCTCATTCACTCAGGGTGCGCTTACAGACTA
>JASLAE010000401.1 GCA_030147305.1 Cesiribacter sp. | reverse complement strand
TGGCCCTACCAGCATATTAATAAAACAGATGGGCTGTCTAATAGCGCCATTACCTCCATATACATGGACCGTGAAGATTATGTATGGTTTGGAACCTGGGATGGGCTGAACCGCTACGATGGCACTTCTATCAAAGTATATAAGCCTGATTCTTTTCAAAAAGGGAGCATCAGCAACAATGTAATCCGAAAGCTGCTGGAAGATAAGGATGGCAATTTCTGGATTATCACCCACCGGGGTCTCAACAAGTTTAATCGCGACAATGACACCTTTGAGCATTATCTAACCAACCTGAACGGCCTGCCCTTTTATGAATACAACACCAGAGCCAATCTTGGGCCCGATTCTGCCCTTTGGGTAACCGTAGCGGGGGGCGGGGTGAGCCGGTATGATGCAACAAATGATAAATTCATAGCGGTAGCGTTTGAAGGCGTTGCGGGGGACTGGCTAAAAAATGTAGCTGGCCTGGGAAGCGCAAACAGGATCGTTTATATGCTGGGAAATGATGGAAAACTTGTTGCTGCCATCAACGACAGAACCCTGTATGCCAAACAGCTTATTGAACCGGGAAAGCTCAAGCATCATAGCTTTTTCCATATCGGGAAACAGTTTTTCCTGGCGCTGACGACAGACAGTGACCGGCTGTTTATCTATAATCTCGCAAATATGGAGCTTCCTGCACAAGAAGTGCATATTCTGGGATCTCCATCCTGCTTGTCTGGCAGTAAAGACAACAATGCATTATGGATAGGAACAGAGTCAGGAAATATATTTAAGCTGGAATTAAAAGCCGGGAGCTTCGAGGCCCTTGACATGGCCCAATACATTCCGCAATTCTCAAAAGCACAACGCAAAATCCTCTCAATTACAGAAACAGACCAGGACTTGTTGTGGGTGGGTACCGATGGTGATGGCGTGGCAAAGTTTCTCACCAGGCCGGGGCCTTTCTTTCCTGTTTCTGCGGGTGCAACAGACAAAGGTTACCTTTCCAACAGCATTGTACGGTCTGTCTATGAAGACCCTGATGGCACCCTTTATATAGGAACCCGGGGCGGGGGGTTGAATATCATCAAACCCGGCTCTCATGAAACTAAGCTGTGGAATACCCAGACAGGCTTAAGCAACAATGCAGTGTTATCGCTCAACAAAGATGAGTTTGGCAATCTTTGGGTAGGCGCTGACGGTGAAGGGATAGATATGATAGAAGCCAATACCCATAAAGTATTTCATTTCCCCAGGGATTTTGAAAACAAGACAGATCTAAGCTTCGGACATGTATATACCATTTGTATAGATGTGTATGGCACGCTCTGGTTAGGCACCAGCGGACATGGGGTAGTGCAGCTGGCGGTTGAAAAAACAAAGAAGGGAACCTACCGGCTGGAGTCTTACAGAAAAATCACAACTGCCCCGGCTCAGCAGCAATCTGCCACCATCAATAGCAACGTGGTGTATACCATTGTAGAGGAGATGCCTAACATCTTATGGTTTGGTACCCGTGGCGCAGGTGTATATCGGTACAATACACTTACCAGTCAAATAGAAGACCATTTTGCAACCACCGCTAAAGCGCCTAAACAGCTTAGCAACGACGATGTGCTGAGTATATACATCGGTACCAAAGACCAGCTCTGGATAGGAACCAGTGGAGGCTTGAACAAAATTTCTCTGCAGCGAAGGCCCTACCAGAACACCTTTTTTACCCAAAACAAAGAACTGTCGGACAATACAATCCACAGCATCCTGGAAGATAAAAAAGGAATGATGTGGCTGTCTACCAACAATGGCCTTATCTTATTCGACCCGGAACAGGGAGTTTCTAAAATTTTTGACGCGAACGATGGACTGCAGAATAATGAATTTACAGATGGTGCTTCTTTTAAATCCAGCAGCACCGAAAACTTATTTTTTGGCGGGATCAATGGTCTTGATGTCATTGACCCTAACAAGGTAGATACTGTTAGTCATTTTCCCAGGCTGGCCATTACCCAGTTCTATGTACACAACAAGCTTATTACGCCCAGTGATACTAACAAGATTCTTCGGCACCACATTGATTTAACCAGTAACATTTCACTTGCCTATAACCAGAACTTTATCAGCTTCTATTTTACCACACTGGATTACTGGAACAAACACCGTATTGCCTATGGGTACTTCCTGGAAAACTTCGACAAGGACTGGAATTACATCAATGCCCAGAGTGGCATTAACCTCACCAATATTCCATCAGGAGAATACAAGCTACTCATTAATTACAAAAAGGATGGGATCTGGAATCCAAATCCTAAAACGATCAACATTACTGTTCATCCGCCCTGGTGGCGCACCAGTTGGGCATATGCCGCCTACAGTCTTATGCTCATTGGTGTGCAGGTGCTGATTGTTCTCTTTATTCGCCAGCGTGCCATTGCCAAGCGCTCAGCAGCCATAGACAAATACAAGATCCAGCAATTAAAAGAATTGAATGACTACAAGCTTCAGTTCTTCACCAATATTGCACACGAATTCAGAACACCCCTCACCCTTATTTTGGGGCCTGTGGCTACCCTGATCAAAAGGTCAACCTCGGCCTGGGAAAAAAGCCACCTGAAAACCATTTATAGTAATTCACTCAGGCTTCAGAAACTTATAGAAGAACTCTTACAATTCAGAAAAATAGAAAGTGGTAAAGAACAAGCCAGGGTAGCAGAAATTGAGCTGGTGGCTTATACCCGCGAGGTTGTGGAAACCTTTACCGAACATGCCCATGCGCATGAAGTAAACCTGGAATTCATTCCCGAAGAAGAGCAGATCAAAGGCTGGGTGGATGCTCAAAAACTCGAAAAGATTCTCGTTAACCTGATCTCTAATGCCATCAAGTACAATGTAACCGGCGGAAGTGTGGAGGTAGTGCTCCAGGAAAAAGAAGGAAAAGCTTTTTTCAGCGTAAAAGATACCGGGCAGGGGATAGACCCCCTGGTGCAGGAAAAAGTATTCGAAGCCTTTTACCAAAATCCGCATACAGATCATACTGATCTGGGCTTCACTAAAAGCATGGGCATTGGCCTTTCACTCACAAAAAGCCTGGTGCAGGTACATCAGGGAGAACTGCTGTTAGAGAGTGAAGCAGGCAAAGGATCAGTTTTTACAGTTATTCTTCCCATCAATCACGAGGCCTATGAGCATGCTGTTGCGGGCACAACCTTTCTACTTCCCACAACCGACCTGGCAGAGCAGGTTTTTCAGGAGTTTACCCTGGAAAATGCTGGTATAGCAAACAACTTTCAGCTTTTACCGGAGGCCACCGGAGCCATACAACACCAGATCCTGATTGTGGACGACAACAACCAAATTATTATACTGCTCCAAAGCCTGCTGGCCGATCGTTACCACATTTTTACAGCTACCAATGGAAATGATGCCCTGGACATACTGGATAAAGAGAAGATTGATCTTGTCATCAGTGATGTGCTAATGCCCTCCATGGACGGGCTATCTCTTTGCGCCAGGATCAAAGATAATATTCAAACCAGCCACATTCCGGTAATATTGCTTACTGCAAAGGCAGAGATAGAAGACCGCATTGAAGGCCTGCAGGTGGGTGCAGACTCATATATACATAAACCCTTCCATCCCGAACATCTTTTCATACGCATTGAAAAACTGATCAAGAACCGGGAGCTGATTAGAAAGCGCTTCTCAAATCTGGCAGAAACCGAGCTTAACCAGCTTTCTACAGGTATGGGAGAAAAAGACGATGAATTTTTTACAAAGATTACCCAATGCATTTTAGCGCACCTGAGCGAACCAGGCTTTACTGCGGATATTATTGCAGAGGAAGTGGGCATGAGCAAGGCCTCTTTGTACAAGAAAGTAAAGGCAATTACAAACCTAACGCCCCACGGCCTGATTAAACAATGCCGGCTTAAAAAAGCCGCTGACCTACTGCAGCATTCCCATATGAATGTAACGGAGGTTATATACGAGACTGGGTTTAACAGCAGGTCTTATTTTTATAAATGTTTTAACGAGATGTATCATTGCCACCCCAAAGATTTTGGAAGGGCAAAAGCGGGATAAAGCCTCCTCCCTATACTCGCTAGGCAGGCTTTTGCAATAAAATCGCGGTTTGGTGGTCGTGTGCTTCAGGCGTTACAGACACAATCTTTGCAAAGCGCGACCATTTCTTCACCAGGTAATCCCTGTTGTAAAATATCTGTGAGGCTGGATCTGAAAAGATGGTAAAATACACATACTGCTCCTGCTGCACAGATTGCTTTTCGTAAAACTGGCGTACGGCTTCTATAAAATAAAAGAACAAGGGATCATCTTTATACCTGGTAAATAGCAGGTCAAGTGTATGTTCATCATGAATAGTGATGTAAGCATAGCCTCCTTTGCGCAGAATACGTCTTATTTCCAGTAACCAGGCATCTGCAATATCTGTGATATGTGTAAAGACGGAGCCGCAGTACACCAAATCAAAAGAGTTGTCTTCAAAAGGTAAATGAGGCGCGGTGGTGTTGGTAATAAAATAAAACGGGTCTTCGAAATTCTGCTGGCACCAGTTAATATATTTTGCATTAATGTCGCTGCCCCAGAGCTCTGACTTTTCATTAACCGCGGGATAGTGGCGCAACATTCTCCCTGCCGCACATCCTAAATCCAATACCTTTGTGAGTGTATGGGGTGATTCGTTTGCTTTGCTTAAAATCCTGAGCATTACAGCCATGTCTTGCTCACCACAGGCTAAATAGTCTTTTTCAGAGTCAGCATAACCTTCCCAATATGCCATGGGCGGAACGGGCAAGCGGGAGGAGGAAGCTTTTTCGTCTTTCTCAACTTTAACAACATAATCAGTAGAAGCAGTATTGTAGGGCAATAATTTACCTGTAATAAAGGAATTGTCTAAAATCCTGCTATCCATTGGCAGCAGCCGCTGATTTACCAAAGCTTCAACCATAGGCCGTACCGCATTGATCAATCGGCTTCTAACTGTATTCTTGAATTCATTTATCATAGCTGGATGAAAGGATGTGATGCCGGATAGCAAATCCAGCAGTGAGTGCACAAAGTAAAAATTTATTCATCAACTGCCAACATACTGAAGCCTTACATTAGTTGGTGGTGGCTTGTAGTCTTTGTGTTTTTAACTGACGGAATCGCAAAGGTAGTTTTGTGGTTGCTGCACCACTACGTAAAGATAACAGTATGTGCTCAGAGAGATACTTTCAGCGCGATACAGCGCAGGCCCGCTTTTGATGGAAAAAAGGAGTGTGCGGCTTAATGATGATACTGGAACTAAAAGATATCCACTAGTCCAGCTTGTAGGATTTGGTCCAGCTTGATTCTTTATGAAGGAACCAGCAGCTACGATAGCCGGTATGGGTTTTACGCTGTTATATATGCAATGGGACTGCATATTAAGCTAAACAAGCTGCTAATTCCCCTGCTTAAAAGAAAGGGCAGGTAGCCGGAAGATATTTACACAGTGCATAAATGTTGTTATTGATTTATGTACAGCGCTATACCATAAAAAGAATGGCTTGGCGGTAATGCATCCCAGTTG
>JASLAE010000371.1 GCA_030147305.1 Cesiribacter sp. | reverse complement strand
ATAGCAGCATCAGGCTACACAGGCCCTGGTCTATTATGAAAATTTGTAATACTGCCCCGATCAGCAGGCTATTGCTTTTAAGGCTACATGGAGATAACACTTCAAACTTTGCCTGTGATCGGGGCAGCCACAACCTTTCAGTTAACGATACGCGCATGGGTAGCTAAACTACTGAAGCACCCCTGACATAACCTGGTTGGTTTTTGCTTCCGTGCCACGCGCTAAACCTTGGTAGTTGATCAGCTTATGGTAGTAGCGGTAAGAAGTGACAAGAATAGCAAAAACGATAAGGGGCAAGAGCGTCTGGAAATGTAAACCATCTACAGCCCAGTGGCTGACAAAGGCTGAGATCATGGTGAAGCCGAATCCGGCATAAGCCCACTCTTTGACCCTGGAATTTACAAAAGGCAGTACCAGCGCCAGGGCACCTGCAACCTTGAAAACAGTTAACATCACCCTGAAATAATCCGGATATCCCAAATGCCTGATACCTTCTACCGCAAGTTCAGTATGTGAAGTTAAAGCAGGCATAACACCTTCCCACAGAACGATTAAACCTGTAGTCGTCCAGTAGATAATTTTGGTTGTTTTTAATGTTGCCATTTGCGTTTGAGTTTTAATGTTTGCTTAAGTCAAAGCTACGGCATCTCACATACAAATAGCGGGTGTAATCAGGCCATAGTAAGGGGTCATTTACGACAGCGGGAACAGCAGCATCGCTTATCTCCCCCTTGTTTAAAAGATTATGCAGCGCAAATACGTCGCTGGTATTGGACTACCCCAGCCCGCCTAAACTTTTAACCGGGATCCTTTATTTCTCCTGACTAAACAACACTGGCGGTTTTCTATGCTTTGTGCCCTGCTCGTAGGCATAGGTAAGCCTGATCAGCGTTGGTTCAGCAAACATTCCGCCCAGCAACTGCAGGCCGGCCGGGAGATTATCGTAGGTATAACCCATGGGCACAGTAAAGGCCGGCAAGCCTGTATGCGGGGCAATGATCTGGCTGTTATCGCCCTTATAGCCTTCAAAATCTCCTACTTTCGCCGGTGGATTATTCCAGGTGGGGTAGACAATGGCGTCAACACCATACTGCTTCATTGCTGCTTCAACAGCATTGCGAAAAGCAATCCTTTTTGCATCGTGGTAAGCGTCTCCACAGCTGGTTGCTCCATCTCCCTGCACATCGTTGTTGTTCAGGTGGTATTTTAAATTTTCTTCTGCATAAGAGGCATATTTGCCGGAAGCCACTATTTCCTGCAGGTTTTTTACCGGTACATTTTCACCCAGAGAAGTCAGGTACTGGTTAATGTCTTCCTGAAACACAGAACACCACTGGTCCTGGCGCAGGCTGTCGAAATTAACTACCTCAAATGGGTCTACCAGCTCAGCACCCAATCGCTGCAGGTCGGCCAGCGCCTGCTCGAACAGGGCTTTTACCTGTGGGTCAGGATCTTTTTCACTCAACGTACGCAATACACCGATTCGGGCACCTTTTAACCCGTCTTTGTCCAGGTAAGGGAGGTAACTGTCAGGTATCTTCCCCTGACTGTGCCGGGTTAATGGATCGGCAGGATCATAACCCGCAATTACTTCCAGTATCCGGGTAGCATCCTCCACCGTTCTGGCCATGGGGCCACCCACATCGTTGCGCAGGTAGAGCGGGGCGATGCCATGGCGACTCGTCAGGCCCAGGGTTGTGCGGAAGCCTACGAGGGCCGTGTGTGCGGAAGGCCCCCGGATAGAATTACCGGTATCGGTACCCAGGCCTGCCGTGCCCAGGTTAGCGGCTACAGCTGCGGCAGTACCCCCACTGGAGCCGGCAGGCACATGCGCCAGGTTGTAGGGGTTTCGTGTTTCGCCGGCTATTGAGCTGATGGTCACCATAGGGCTAAAGGCCCACTCTGCCATATTTGATTTAGCAAGCACCACAGCACCAGCTTCCCTGAGCACCCTCACCTGGTAGGCATCTTCTGCAGGCGCAAAGCCCTTGAGTGCCAGCGAGCCGGCAGTGGTCTGCAGGCCCTGGGTATTATAGTTGTCTTTTACAATCAGCGGGATGCAGTGCAGCTTCCGGAGTTTTCCGCTTTGGGCATACTCGTTATCCAGCTGCCGTGCAGTTTGCAAAGCTTCGGGATTGGTAAGCACAATTGCATTTAACCCGGTGGGCTGGTCATAAGTCGCGATGCGTTGCAGGTAAGCGGTAACCAGCTGCTCGCAGGTACAACTACCCTGTTCAAGGGCCTTGTGAATTGCTGCAATGGTGGTTTCTTCCAGCTCAAATTTTTCGACTGCAGCAGCAGTCTCCCGCGCCGGGTTAGCACAGGTACCCAGCAGCAGGCAAAGCAGACTAAAGCTGGCAACAGTAAATGGGTGACGCATCGTTGTGACTTATGTGCTTTAAATTTTTAGATTACCAGCCTATGCCATAGTCCTCTCCGTGATTGCTGGAGCCTCCCCAGAAGCTGCCATGCTCCCGGTCGAAATAAATTGCATTGATAGGTCCGCTGGTACGGTCGTCGAACTCCAGGATGTATCCCATGTTCTTCAGTTCATTGCGTACAGAATCCGGGGTGTTGTCGTGTAGTAGAATCTGGCCTGGCTTTGGCTGGCGATCTTCTGTTTTCTCGCCGCCCAGGGAAAGCCAGAGCTGATTGGTATTGAAGTTAGCTGCTTCGGAAGCCCGCTGCACCTGCATATCAAACTCTACTACGTTCAGGAAGAACTGCAGGAGGTTCTGATCCTGGGTATCGCCACCCTGCACAGCAAAGGATAAAAATGGCTTACCTTCTTTAAGGGCCATGGAAGGCGTAAGGGTTACCCTTGGCCTTTTGCCAGGCGCTACTACATTGAAAGGATTCAGCGCCTCGTCCAGGACAAAGCTCTGCATCCGCTGGCTCATACCAATGCCGGTGTTGCCGGCAATGGTTGCCGGAATCCATCCACCACTGGGCGTAATTGACACCACCCATCCCTCTTTGTCTGCCGCTTCTACAGTGGTCGTGCCTAACCATAAATTTTCCTGGTAATCCTGTAGCAGAGAACCATTGCGCAAATCATGGGTGGGTGCAAAGTTCCTTTTAGTGGTGTCCATCTCAAACCCCCTGCTTTTCAGGAGCTCCAGGAATGGGTTAGTTTTATTCTCGAAGGGATAGGGATCTCCCGGGCCAATGTTAGGATTGTTCTTATCATCTTGAATAAGACTTGCCCTTTGCTTGGCATATTCCTTGCTCAGCAATCCTTTCATGGGTTCTTCTGGTGCAAAGTAGGAATCGCCATAGTAAAAATCGCGATCGGCAAATGCCAGGTTCATGGCCTGGTAAAGGGTGTGGATGTACCTGGCGCTGTTATAGCCCATGCTCTTCAGATCAAAGTTTTCCAGGATATTCAGTGCCTGCAGCAATACGGGACCTTGTGTCCACTGCTTTAATTTGTACACATCAACGCCTTTGTAATTAACCACCAGGGGTTCTTCCTCCAGCGGCTTCCACTTCGCAAGGTCTTCCATGGTAATCAGTCCACCCTGTTCTTTGGAACCACGAACAAACTCCTTGGCAATATCACCTTTATAAAAACGGTCATATGCTGCCATGATGGCTTCTTTGCGGCTCTTGCCTTTCTTCAGGGCTTCTCTTTCTGCCTCAACCAGTTTGGTGAGGGTTTGCAGCAGGTCTTTTTGTACAAAGATCTCGCCTGCTTCAGGTGCTTCCCGCTCTTCTCCGGGGTGGGTCAGAAATACTTTCTTGCTGTAGGGCCACTGCTTGATCAGGTCCTTACCCCTTTCGATGCTGTTCGCTGTTTGAGCCTCTATGGGATAGCCGGCAGCCAGTTCCATGGCCGGTGCCAGCACCTGCTCCAGGCTAAGGGTGCCCCAGTTCGCCAGCATATGCATAAGGCCGCCAGCAGTACCGGGCGTGGTGGCCGCCAGCGGGCCATACTGAGGCGGGAAATTATAGCCCTTGCCTTTGAAAAATTCTGGCGTAGCGCCACTTGGCGCAACACCCATGGCATTCAGGGCAATTACTTTTTTGGTTTTGGGATTATAAATAAGCGCCTGCGTCTCTCCTCCCCAGCTGAGCACATCCCACATCGTGCAGGTAGCTGCCAGCATGGCGCAGGCGGCATCTACGGCATTTCCGCCTTTTTGAAAGGTCATGGCCCCAGCGGTAGCAGCCAGGGGTTTGCCCGTGATGGCCATCCAGTTTTTGCCATGCAGGACAGGCTTTTGTGTTTGCTGTGCAAATGCCGGCAGGAGTACTGTTATAAGAAAGACAAGCGTAAAAAAGTGTTTCATATAGATGATTGTTGGAACTCTAATTTAGGCAAAAAAACATAACTACTAAGACTGGAGAAAAGATCTTTAAGGGTAAACAAAGGGATGCTCAGGCACATGGCAGGGGCTATAAATTGTTATAAGAATGTATACCGTTTGTTTATCCTATCATTCGAAAATAAAGCAGAACTGTTCCCCGGAAAACCAACTAAAAGAACAGCCCTGGATTTATTTCCAGGGCTGTTCTTTTAGTCAAATTCATGAGGGGATGCTGGATGCTGCTTTTTCAGCCAATTTACTTTCCTGCATTGCCTATTCAGGAACATGATAACATCATCAGTAATTTTCAACAGAAAGTCCTCCTATTGCATTAAGACACTATTTTTTTCCATTTACCATACAGTACCATACAGCAGTTTTAAATTTCTTGTATATATTAAGAAGCTCATTCCTTATCGGTGCAGGTATACCATGATTGAAAAATGATCTGCAGCTCCCTGAGAGATTTCTGACTATTTATAATAGTATAGGTAGAGCAACTGCTACTATTACTTTTATCCACTGTTATATTATTTCACCATTTGTCTCACTTAAATAGTATCACAAACATGCAAACGATTGCCCGGTCAAAGCTTTTTGTTGCCAGTTGTATGGCTTTACTTGTAACGTCACTCTCATTCGGCATCAGAGCAGGTTTGCTGGATCGCTGGGGTCTTGAATTTCAACTTTCAGCGCAGGAGATTGGCACAATTGCCGCCACGGCATTCTGGAGCTTCCCCCTTGCCATCATCATAGGCGGTATGCTCGTAGATTCTATCGGCATGAAGCGCCTGTTAGTGTCGGCCTTTCTTTTCCACCTGATCGGTATTGTCATGACCATCTTTGCCGATGGCTACTGGACGCTGTTTATATCAACCATGCTGATCGGCATCGGCAATGGCGCTGTGGAAGCGGCCTGCAATCCACTGGTAGCTTCTCTGTATCCGGAAAATAAAACAACAAAGCTGAACCACTTCCACCTGTGGTTCCCGGCAGGTATTGTAATTGGTTCGCTCGTGGTCTTTGCCTTCGACCGGATTGGCTTAAACTGGCAGATACAGGTGGCAACCATGTTGTTGCCTACCCTTGCTTATGGATATCTCTTTGCTAAGCTGAAGTTCCCGGTTACAGAAAGGGTTGCAATGGGCGTATCTACAAAAGACATGTACTTATCTTTGGCTAGCCCCCTTTTCATCTTCATGATCATCTGCATGTTCGGTACAGCCATTACAGAACTCTTTACAAATCAGTGGGTGGATGTGCTTTTAAAGAATGTAACGGAAAATTCCTTACTGGTGCTGATGCTCACCACCGGGGTAATGGTGCTGGGAAGAGCCTTTGCCGGGCCTATCGTGCATAAAATATCATCTCCGGGTGTCCTGCTGTTTTCAGCCATTTTTTCTGCCCTTGGCCTGTTTATTCTGGCGAACACCTCCGGAAACATCATTCTGTTAGGTGCTATTATCTTTGGCATAGGTGTGTGCTATTTCTGGCCAACCATGATCGGCTTTGTAGCCGAATACCTTCCAAGAACGGGCGCCGTAGGGCTGAACCTGATGGGTGGTGCCGGCATGTTTGCCGTCTCTATCTATATGATTTTTATGGGCGGTTTCTACGATACCAAGGTAATTTCAAAGCTGCCTGCAGGTGCTTCCCTGGATCAATACCTTGCAGCCCCTCCGGGCAGTAGCATGGCCAATGACTTTATACAGGCAAAGAGCCAGGCCGGTCCTGAAATCCTGAATGCTACCCTGATCATTCCTATTATTCTGATTTTTGCCTTTGCGGGACTCTACTTCTATATGCGGAACCGCCATAAAAACCAGCTTGTCATGGAGAAAAAAGCTGCGGTAAGGGCTTAGAACCCATTGCCATTTTGCGTTGCTGGCATCACATCAGCATAGATTGATTATTCTAAATTAATTATAATAAAAACAGCCCTGAATCAGCATCCAGGGCTGTTTCTGTTTAGAGGTGGTCTCATTGAGCGGCTGCGCCACGATGGTTGCGCCACAAAGGCCGCCCCACGAAGGTTTGGCCCAGATACTCAAATCACAGCCATGCCTGAAACTGCTAACCGGCATTGGTGCTATTTTTTTAGATTGGGCGTTGATAGGAATGGTCGGTAGAAAATAAAAGCAGGCCCGAGATTACTCCCAGGCCTGCTTTTAAGATAAAATAACAATTGAATTTCGTGCTGATCTGTGTTTTGTATCAGGGTACCAGCCAGGCCAGTTTCAAAAGATTGATGTTTCCTTTTAAAATAATTCCATCAACCTGCTGATGCGGGTATCACAGCCTACTCACCATGGCCCGAAGGTTCGTTCTGCTGGCTTGCGGCCATGTCGTCCTGCTTTT
>JASLAE010000346.1 GCA_030147305.1 Cesiribacter sp. | reverse complement strand
CCCCCCCTGTATGAAGAGGTACGCATTGGACCTTATTTATTTACAATTCAATCACTGCAGGGCAGCAGGATAAACACCGTGAAGCTGCAGATTCATAACTACGCAGACCGGGATTAATAATAGTTGTACGAAAGCAAGGATACTGACCGTTAATATTTTGATATTAAGCATTTATCCTCTTATTTTGCGATTCTTTCAAAGGCAAGAAAATGGCAGTGATCAATAAGATTAGAGAGAAACTTGGTGTATTTGTTCTGATTTTTATCGGAGCGGCAATTGTAGCGTTCATTATGGCGGATATGTTCGGTCCGGGCTCTGCCTTTACCGCGCCAGACCGTTCCGTAGGTGAAATTGCAGGCGAAAAAGTAACTCTGGAAGAGTTTAACCAGAAGGTAGAAGAACTTGAAAGCCAGTACCAGATGCGTACCGGCCAACCTATTACAGAAGCCCAGAGAGCTTCTATACAGGGCCAGGCCTGGGATGCACTTATTGCTGAAAAAGCCTTCCGTCAGCAGTTCGATGAACTGGGCATTAAAGTAACAGATGATGAAGTTGTGGATATGGTACAGGGTTCCAACATCAGCCCTGAGATCCAGCAGGCATTTACAAACCCTGAAAACGGCGAGTTTGACAGAAATCAGCTGATCACCTATTTGCAGAATATCAAGAACATGCCGCCACAGCAGCAAATGCAGTGGTATATGTTTGAGCAGACGCTGCGCCCTGCCCGTGCCCGTATCAAATACGAGAACCTGCTCCTGAAGAGCGATTATGTTACCACTGCCGAAGCGCAACGTGAACATGCAAATCAGAATGGTGTAGCCGAGATCAAATATCTTTACATACCTTATTATGCTATCAGCGATTCTGCTGTAAGCGTTACCGATGCCGAGCTGAACGACTATCTGGAGAAAAACAGAAGCCGTTTTCAGTCAGAAGCCAGCCGTAGTCTTAAATATGTAACTTTCTCTGTTCAACCTTCCGAGTCTGATCGTGAAGTCTTTAACCGTGAGATCAATCAGTTAAAGAGTGATTTCGCCAGCACAAGCAATGACTCTGCTTTTGCAGTTAGAAATACAGAAGCAGGGCCTGCCTTCTCTCGTTATGGCCTGGACGAGCTGCCAGCCCAGCTGCAGGAAATGGCTGGTAAGCTACAGCAAGGCCAGGTGTATGGTCCTTTTGAAGAAAATAACTCTTTTGTATTCTATAAAGTAAGCAGCATAGCACAAGATTCTGTAGCGCGTGCACGTGCCAGCCACATTTTGCTACGTGCCGGCGAAGGCACAACACCTGAGCAAAAAGCAGGTATACGTGCAAAAGCAGATAGTCTGCTGAAGCTGCTGCAGGGCGGTGCAGATTTTGCTCAGCTGGCGCGTGACAACAGCGACGACCCGTCAGCTGCCCGTGGGGGCGATCTGGGCTGGTTTGCGCAGGGCCGCATGGTGGAGCCCTTTGAAAAAGCCGTTTTCGACAAAAACGAGGCTGGCCTTGTGAACCAGGTAGTGGAGACCAACTATGGTTATCACCTGATTAATGTCACTGAGGCTAAAACAAATACAATGTATAAGGTAGCCCGCGTTCAGACAGATTTAGCTGCAGGAGATCAAACCCGCAACGAATCATTCCGGAAAGCAGAGCTGTTTGCAGCAGAAGCAGAGAGCATGGAAGAATTCGAGCAGCTTGCCAAAGAACAATCACTGACTATAGAAGAAGCTCGTGGTATTGGCCAGAACGATCGGAGGGTAAATAACCTGTTTAATGCACGTCAGCTGGTCATGTGGCTTTTTGCCGAAGACACTGACCAGGGTGAGGTATCTAAAGTGTTTGAACTTGAAGATCAATATGTGGTTGCAGTACTCACGGGCCAGAACGAAAAAGGTACTGCTGCATTGGCAGATGTACGGGATGAGGTGCTGGTTCAGGTGAAGAATGAAAAGAAGGCTAAAATGATCCAGGACAAACTAGCTTCCCTGAATGGAACACTGGATGAAATGGCCAAGAAATATGGTGCGGATGCATCAGTTTACACTGCAAGCGATGTTAAGCCTGGCGATTTTAACCTGGCAACTGTTGGCTATGCGCCCAAGGTAATTGGTACTGCTTTTGGATTAAAACCAGGCACCCGTTCCGCCCCTATAGAGGCCCAGCAGGGCATTGTAGTGGTTGAAACGGTAAACATTATCCCTCCTGCAGAGATAGCAGATTATGCCGCCGTAAAAGAGCAGGTAATGCAGCGTAAAGCAAATCGAACAGCCTATATGATCACAGAGGCGATCAAAGAAAAAGCGGATATAGAAGATCAGCGATATAAGTTCTTCTAAGACATTTAAAAAAAGCTGCCCTTAAGGCAGCTTTTTTGTTTATAAATAGTCTTAAAAACTACTGGTCCAGTGGAAGAGCCCCGGTGGCAGGAATTATTCATGATGGCCCTATGTTTTAAATCTGAACGATGTCGCCATATGGATGATGCAAACCAAGCTGGTTAATTACATGCGTGCCAATGCTTGTAAGGCAAAATAGCGCCTTTGGTAGATGATCTTTTTTGGCTAGAATGATTACTTAATATAGATGTAGATGAGAGAAAACGGATTTAGCTACGCTTACTTTCAGGAAAAACTGGACCTGCAATATACCTGGCCAAGCTTATATACTTTCAAGTTCATAGTGCCACAGGGCAACGAAAAAAAAGTCCGGGAGTTATTTCCC
>JASLAE010000296.1 GCA_030147305.1 Cesiribacter sp. | reverse complement strand
TGAAGTTTGCGGATAGTGTGCCATATAACTCGTGGTTATAGGAATGGAAGCCACTACCTGATGCGGGGTATTCCCAGTACCGCATGATCTGCGCCATTGCAGTTGCTACACAGCCGGTAACTGTTCTTTCCTGGGCATCTTCATCATAAGGGCAAAGCTGGTTGTAAAAAGGCGCCTGATCCCATTTGCTTTGCACCAATGGCCCTACACTATTTGGCGCAGCAGTCTTTGCACTGGCGCCATGGCCCTGCACCAGCTGCTGCCAGGTGCCTTGTGTTTCAGCATCTTCCGGAAGCGTTTCAATGGCATAACGGATTTCATTTTTGTAGTACTCCAGCCACTTGATAAACTGCGGTGGCATTCGATCTGTATGGTAGCTACCAGCATCGGTATACCCAAGAATAGGGGCAACCTTATCATCACCGGCAACAAAGACCATTCCCTGGTCTTCACCAATGTTGAAAACATAATAGTAGGTAACGGGTGCCAAGCGTGAATTAGGAGCAGAGGCCTTGGAAACCTCCTGATAGGCAAGCTGAAGCGATACTGAAGCCCTGCTTTGTGAGCCACCTAAGCTTTTGATAAAATTAAATGCTGCCGCCTGAGCATCTTCCACAGGCACCTGCTTGGCCTGAACAACTGCTGTGCTGCACCAAAGCGCAACCATCAGCAAAAAAAACTGACGCATGGTAAGGGTAGAAAAGTGATTACTGATCTTGGTTGTATCCAAAATTTCAGCAAAGCTAGAAAAGAGAGAATCAGCTTACAAGCGGGCTATTGTTAAATTATTTTGAGCCACAGAAAGGGTGGATGAGTGGTTAAAAAGCAGGAATGGAGGTCAATAAAAATTCTTTATAAGCAAGCAACTTTCATTAAAGATTACCCGGGTCCTATGCCCTTCAGGCAATCTTTAATAGGACAATGATCATGTACAAATACAGTGTTAAGGCACCTATAAGCGGAGCAGGCAGGTTGTTAAAACCAGCCCTTATAATTTCATGGCAAAATGATAGGATGAGATATGCATGCCCTGTCGAAAATAAAAACGATGGGCACCATGCCGGAAAGTGCCTGAGTCGAGCTGCAGGTTTGCACAGGCATGGGTTCTGGCCTCAGCTGTTAGCCACTGAAAAAGCTGCTGACCCCAGCCCTGGGAACGTTCCTGCTCCAGGGTAATCAAATCATCCACATATAAGATGCGGCCATGGGCCAGCATTTCCAGTATGCGGTAGCCGGCAACTGCTTTTACCTCACCACCTACTTCCAGCCCTGCCAGCAAAAATCCCTCCTGGTGCTGGCGTAGCACCTGGTCCAGAAAAGCTTCCTGGGAAAGGTGCGGACGCAGCTGCTGCATTACCGGATAACAGAGAAGGACCTGATCCTGAGTTTGAGCCTTAAAGATGGTAGTGTTAGCCATAGTGCTAAGCAAAATGGAGGTTAAACTTATTGTATAAATTAGCCATAAAACCAGGTACAGGCATTGGTATGGTGACAAAGACCTGTACGCTGAAATTGAGCTACTGCAATTTAAGCTGTTTCGTCTTCTGCTATGAGCCGACGCAGGATTTTTTGGGCAGCCAGGGCGATCACCGTGCCGGGTCCAAAAATTTCTGCCACACCTGCCTGATAGAGGTAGTCATAATCTTTTGGCGGAATTACTCCCCCGGCCACCACCATAATATCTTCTCTGCCCAATGCCCGCAGTTCCTCAATAAGCTGGGGTACCAGTGTTTTATGACCACCAGCCAGGCTGCTGGCACCTACCAGGTGCACGTCGTTCTCTGCCGCCTGCCGGGCTACTTCTGCCGGGGTTTGGAAGAGGGGGCCAATGTCTACATCGAAGCCAAGATCAGCAAAGGAGGTGGCAATTACTTTAGCCCCCCGGTCATGACCATCCTGCCCCATTTTGGCTATCATGATACGGGGACGCCGACCCTCTAGCCGGGCAAACTCATCGGCCAGGTCTTTTGCCTTTCTAAAATTTTCATCTTCTTTCGCCTCGCTGCTATACACACCGCTGATGGAGCGTACAGCTGCTTTATGGCGACCAAATGCTTTTTCCATGGCATCAGAAATTTCGCCCAGGGTGGCGCGTACCCGGGCAGCTTCTACTGCTAGCTCCAGCAGGTTTCCAGTGCCTGTTTCAGCCCCATGGGTCAGAGCAGCAAGTGCCTGCTGCACTGCCTCTTCGTTACGGTTAGCCCGTAGCTCGGCCAGGCGGCGCAGCTGCGATTCGCGTACAGCAGCGTTGTCTACCTCCAGCAGCTCTATCTCAGACTTTTCTTCTGTCCTGAACTGATTAACGCCCACAATTACATCGCGCACGGCATCGATACGGGCCTGCTTACGGGCAGCAGCCTCCTCTATGCGCATCTTGGGCAACCCTGTTTCTATAGCTTTGGCCATCCCGCCCAGCTTTTCTACTTCTTCTATCAGCGCCCAGGCTTTTTGGGCCAGCTCGTGGGTGAGGCTCTCCACATAATAACTTCCAGCCCACGGATCAATGGCCCTGGTAATGCCGGTTTCGTCCTGCAGGTAGAGCTGCGTATTACGGGCAATGCGGGCACTAAAGTCTGTTGGCAGGGCAATGGCTTCGTCCAGCGCATTGGTGTGCAGACTTTGGGTGCCACCAAAAGCAGAAGCCAGGGCTTCTATGCAGGTACGGATAACATTGTTGAAAGGGTCCTGCTCGGTTAAGCTCCAGCCACTGGTCTGGCAGTGCGTTCGCAGCGCCATGCTTTTGGGGTTCTTTGGATTGAACTCCTTCACCATTTTAGCCCAGAGCATGCGAGCCGCCCGCATTTTGGCAATTTCCATGAAGTGATTCATACCAATTGCCCAGAAAAAACTCAGGCGGGGCGCAAAGCTATCAACGGGGATGCCGGCGGCAATTCCGGTTCTGAGGTACTCCAGCCCATCTGCCAGGGTGTAAGCAAGTTCCAGGTCGGCAGTGGCTCCGGCTTCCTGCATGTGGTAGCCACTGATGGAAATGCTGTTAAAGCGCGGCATCTTTTCAGAAGTGTAGCGAAAGATATCGGCAATGATGCGCATGCTGGGCGCTGGCGGATAGATGTAGGTATTCCGCACCATGAATTCCTTTAGAATGTCATTCTGGATGGTGCCGCTCAGCTGCTCGGGTTTCACGCCCTGCTCTTCGGCAGCTACAATAAAGAAAGCCATGATGGGAATAACAGCACCATTCATGGTCATGGAAACCGACATCTGGTCCAGGGGAATACCGTCGAAGAGGATCTTCATGTCCAGCACCGAATCAATGGCTACACCAGCTTTGCCTACATCGCCCACCACACGTGGATGGTCGCTGTCGTAGCCCCGGTGGGTGGCCAGATCAAATGCTACGCTCAGGCCTTTTTGGCCGGCAGCCAGGTTGCGGCGGTAAAAAGCATTGCTTTGTTCAGCGGTACTAAAGCCGGCATATTGGCGAATGGTCCAGGGCCTGCTCACATACATGCTGCTGTAAGGGCCGCGCAGGTAGGGCGGCTGCCCGGCGCCAAAGCGCAGGTGCTCGAGCTTTTGTACCTCTTCCGGGCTGTATTGTGCCTTAATGGCAATTCCTTCGGCTGCGGTCCAGGCAGCTGGTTCTGTAGCTTTTGGTGCAGGGGCGGCTTTAAAAACCGACTGCAACTTTACTTTACTATAATCTGGCTTCATAAGGGGCAAATATTTTATCCTGGATTTCAGTCAGCACGCTTACAGCATTTGACTTGAGGTGAATAAAACCATCCAGGGCAGCATTCTTTACATCGGAGGCGAGCAGCTCGGGATTTCCAGCAACCAGCAGGATTCCCGCAAAACCCTGTCGAAGCTGGTCTGCCATATCAACGGCTGACTGATTGTAATCTTCGTCCGATGCACAAAGCACCAGCACATCGGGTACCTGGGTGGGCAGCTGGCCAATGGGATGTTCGCCATCACGAAGCACAATTTCACAGATGCTAAAGCCGGCTGTTTTCATAAAGTCTGCTGCAAAGGCAGCTCTGGCACTGCTCATGGCAGGATCTCCGAATATTAGCAGGCAAACAACCGGAATTCTCTCCTGCTGTTGCCGGAACAATTGTGTGCGCTTGCGCAGCATTTCAAAAGTGTCGGACTGCCCCAGCTGACGCAACAGCATGCCATTGGCATCGGTTTCTGACAAGGTGGCTGGTAACTCAAGCTCCTCTTCGGGATTACTGTAGGCATTAACACCTACAATACGCTGGCGCCGCATTTCTACTTCCTTATTCCGTTGCTTACGCGATATCTCAATTAAATCCTGCAGCCTGCCCTGCTCTACCAGCCTGGTATATGTACCTTCGCGCTCCAGACTCAGGAAGAGCTTCCAGCCTTCTTCCTGTAGCTTCTGCGTAATAACTTCAGGATAATAGGCACCGGCTACCGGATCTGTTACCTTGCCAAAGTAAGCCTCTTCCCCTAAAATGCTACAAATATTGCGGGCCATACGCTGCGAAAATGCATCGGTTTTGCCCAGCACTGCCTTGTGGGGCATTACCATCAGCGCATTGCAGCCTCCCAGGATGCCACTCATGGCCTCGGTCGTGTTCCTCAGCAGGTTGGTATTAATGTCCAGCCTCGATTTTGACCAGCGGCCGGTATAAGCATGGATGTAAACATCGGCAGGCTTAAAATCCTGCAGTCCGTAGGCATGGGCCATGCTGGTAACCAGCAGGCGCAGTGCCCTAAGTTTAGCGATCTCGACAAAATATCTTCCGCCCAGAGCCACGGAAAAACCAATATTATGAAAGGCATCTGCCGGTTTAATGCCCAGCTCGGTGAGGCGGTGCAGGTATTCTGCGGTGAGACTAAGTAGAAAGGCTATTTCCTGCACAGCATTGGCGCCCGCATTGTGGTAGGTGCCACTGTCCAGCATCACACCCCTTAAATTAGGGTATTTCAGGGTGGTCTGTGCCGTTTGCGCCCATTCTTTTAGCCGGTCGTTGTCCATCAGACCTGTTTCAATGAGATAACCCAGCGGGTCGAAAGCAATAAAGCCCTGGAGCTGTTCCGGAGCAATACCCTGCTGCTGAGCATACTGAAGATAAGCCAGGAGCAGCTGCTGCCCTATTTCCTCTACCCGAAAAGCAATGGTGCAGTGTTCCGGCAGAATATCTTTCAGCAAAACATAAAAATCAGGAAGCTGCTTGAGCGAGCGCAAATCGAACATGATACCGGTGGCGCCACCGTTCAGGGCAATCAGTGCCTGTTCGTTGGCAGCTGCAATATCCGTTACCGCGAGATACTGCATATTAACCCACTGCCGGGGTTCTGCGCCTGGAATAGTGGCAGGCGGGTTTATGTCAGTTGCTACTGGAAAAGGTAATGAGGCTAAATCCTGTGCGGTGTAATAAGGTTCCAGGACAAAACCTTCCGGCAGTTTCCACAAAAGATTTTCATATGATTTGCCCTTCAGGTCTCTGAGTACCTGTTCCTTCCAGTGTTTTTTATCTACAGGACCAAAGCCCGAAAAGAGAGAATGCATGTAAAACGGTACTAAATATTACAGTAAAGTTAGCTTAATTTACATTTGTTTTAAACCAGCTCCTTATTTTATGGCAGATCCAGTTGCTAAGGGAATTTCACAAAAGTATCTGCAGCCAATCATTTTTTGGGCTGTTTGCAGCCTCCTGATTGGGTGTGGCAGTACACGGATAGCGCCTCAGTTAGTTGCGGCCGATGATACTGCGCTGGTTGTTGATTCCCTGGTACCGGCAAATGCTTCCATAGCGGCAAGCATAGAACCATACAAAGAAAAATTAAACCAAGCTCTGGATAGTATTGTGGGTTACTCAGCCCAGGAACTACAAAAGCAAACAGTGGAATCCGGCCTGGGGAACTTTGTAACTGATATAATCCGAGAGGCTGCGCAGGATAGTGTTGATGTGCCCGTAGATTTAGGCGTTGTAACCATTGGTGGCCTGCGCATGGCATTGCCGGCCGGCCCCATTCGCTTAGGGGATATCTATGAGGTAATGCCCTTTGAAAACATTATTATGGTACTGAGGCTGACAGGAGAACAAACACAGGAACTTTTTGAATTTGCCGCTGAACAGAAAATAGTGGCTATTGCAAACAGCAAGATGGTGGTACAGGATGATAAGCCGGTGAGTATTCTGATCAATGGCGAGCCGTTTGACATTACGAAAAGTTACACCGTTGCTACCTCTGATTATCTGGCCTCTGGCGGTGATAACATGGCAGTTTTTAAAAATGCCGAACGCGTAAAGGCTACAGCAATTTTGTTACGGTCTGCTATTTTAAATAAAGTCACTGCACTACATCGGGCAGGCAGGCAGGTAGAGGCCGGCATAGAAGGTCGCGTAGAAATCGTGGAATAAGGAAGGCCTATTTTTTTAGAGTTACTTAACGTGTATGCACAGAAGAGATTTTATTAAAAAAGCAGCCCTTACTACCAGTGCCCTGGTTGCATTAGGGCCACTTTCTGCAGCAGCAGCTCAGGAACAAAGATTAACGATTCTCCATACCAACGACATGCACAGCCGCATAGACCCCTTTCCACAGGATGGGCGTACCTTAGCTGGGCTGGGCGGTATGGCCAGAAGAGCAACACTGATAGAACAAATTCGCCGGCAGGAAGAACAGGTGCTCTTACTCGATGCAGGTGACATCTGGCAGGGCACTCCCTATTTCAATTATTATGGGGGTGAACTGGAGTACAAGCTTATGAGCCAGATGCAGTACGATGCTGCCACCCTTGGTAACCATGATTTCGATAATGGACTGGACGGTTTATACAAACAATTGCCCAATGCTTCCTTTTCCTTCACCAGTGCCAATTACGATTTCACGAATACAATTTTAAAAGATAAGTTTTCTCCTTATAAAACCTTTAAGAAGGGCAAACTACTGGTGGGCGTTTTTGGGGTGGGCATTGAACTGGAGGGGCTGGTTTTTGATAAACACCATAAAGGCGTCCGTTACCTGGACCCAGTGCCTGTTGCCCGGGAAATGGTACAGGAACTGCGCAACAAAGGCTGCCACCTGATCATTTGCCTATCCCACCTGGGGCTTAGCTATGAATCTGATAAAATCTCTGATATGCGCCTGGCCGCACAGGTCGAAGGCATTGACCTGATCATTGGTGGTCATACCCATTCTTTTCTGGAAGAGCCGGTACGGGTGCTCAATTCAGCAGGGAAAGAGGTATTGATAAACCAGGTAGGTTGGGCAGGCGTAAATCTGGGCAGGCTCGATTACCGCTTCGATGGCAAGGGACGTACTACAGACGTAAGCTGGAAAACGCATCCCATAGAAGCCGGGTTAGCAGCACAATTCGGATAGTTGCTGCTTTTCTGAGTTGAATTTTACGGAGCATCGTCTACTACCAGGCAACAAACAAGGGATGAGCATATGCTAATTTTCTAAGGAAGCCTAAAGCTCTTCTTGAATATTGCTTAATCTTATGTAACTTTAAAACCCGTTTTTCCCATAGCCAAAGCCTTATCGGCCAATGCATCAGAACTGCTATACAGTATGGTCTAATTGCCTAGAGCTCATTCGTGAGCACACGAGCGAACAGTCTTTTAAGACATGGTTTGCTCCTATTGTGCCCATGAGCCTGGACAACCATATATTAACCATACAGGTACCCAGCCAGTTTTTTTACGAATGGCTGGAGGAAAACTTTGTTCACCTGCTAAAGCAGGCTATTATGCAGCAACTGGGTCCGCAGGGCCGGCTGCAATATTCTGTTATTGTGGACAGGGGCAATGAGCAGTTTCAGCCCAAGACGGTGAACCTTCCTGCCATGAAGCAGGCTACGAACAGCCGACAGCCCGTCAATAGCTACAGCCAGGGGAATCCGGGCCCTGACTATAAAAGCCCTTTTTCGCTGCGTGCCATTGACGAGGTACAGCAGAAATCGAACCTTAACGCAAACTATACCTTTGTTACGTACATAGAGGGCGATTGCAACCGGCTGGCCCGCTCTGCCGGCATGGCAGTTGCTGAGCGTCCGGGTGCTACTTCTTTCAACCCTTTAATGATCTATGGTGGTGTTGGGTTGGGCAAAACACATTTGGTGCAGGCCATTGGCAACGAAATAAAAGACGGGCTTGCCAATAAGTTTGTGCTGTATGTTACTTCCGAGAACTTTACCAACCAGTTTATAGAAGCCCTTAAGAGCAACAACGTTCAGAGCTTCAGCAATTTTTACCTGCAGGTAGATGTGCTTATTATTGATGATGTGCAGTTCCTGAGCGGCAAAGAAAAAACGCAGGAGATCTTCTTCCATATCTTCAACCACTTACACCAGAGCGGCAAGCAGATCATCATGACCTCTGATTGCCCGCCTCGGGAGCTCAAAGGACTGCAGGAACGGCTGCTGTCGCGTTTTAAGTGGGGCTTAACGGCAGATCTGCAGGCTCCCGACCTGGAGACCCGCATGGCCATTATTCAGCGGAAGATGGAGGCCGATGGCATTTATATTCCAACAGATGTGGTGGAGTACCTGGCCAATAGTGTGGACACCAACATGCGCGAGCTGGAGGGTGTACTGGTCTCGCTGCTGGCCCATGCATCTCTGAACCGCCGGAACATAGACCTGGAGCTGGCCAAAGCCACCCTGCAGAATATTGTACAGGAGATCGATACGGAAGTTAACATCGACTTTATACAGAAAACGGTTTCTAACTTCTTCAGCATTACGCCCGAACAGATGAAGGGCAAAAGCCGCAAACGCGAATTTGTGGTTGCGCGGCAGGTAGCCATGTATTTCTCGAAAGAATATACCACTCATTCGCTCAAATCCATCGGCTCTCACTTTGGCGGCCGTGACCATAGCACAGTAATCCATGCTGTGCAGGCAGTAAATGACCTGATGGAAACAGACGGTAAGTTTAAGAGCTCTATTCAGGAGCTTACTAAAAAATTAAAAAGTAGAGTAGCTGCCTAAACGGGCAGCTTTTTTTTTACAGTTTCCTGAGCATCTTCACAAGATTGGCCTTCGGTTGTTCATAAAGATGGTTTAATTCTTTTGAGAGAAGAACCGCTCATTGTAGTGAATAGCAATTAATGCACTCACCCACCCCTCGTTCACCCCTATGCTCCTATATCTACCTGAGTCATGCTGCTCCGGATGATCCGTTTCGCTCTCAGTGCTATCAGTCCCCCTAGCTTGCCACTGGCTTTACTGCATTTTGTGCAGACAGCCTTGTGACATCGTTTGCAATAAAATTTTGCTATTTTTCATTGAAAGACAGTCAATTATTTCTTCTCTTGTAAAAAATTAGCAAGAGAGGCCCATGAATCAATCGCTGGAAGAGCTTAGACGACAGATTGATAGCATCGATGATCAGCTGCTGGATCTGCTCAATCGCCGCATGCAAATTGTAAAAGATGTTGGCAAGCTAAAAAAGACACAGAACACTGTAATTTACCGGCCGGAGCGCGAAATGCAGATCATTGAAAGACTGCAGCAAAAAACTGCCGGCCTTTTAAACAGGCAGGCGCTGGAGGCTATTTTCCTGGAGATTTTTGCCGCCAGCCGCAACCTGGAGCTACCGGAAAAAGTAGCTTACCTGGGCCCGGAAGGTTCTTTTACGCATGCTGCTGCAGAGAGCCGCTTTGGGGCTATGAGTGAATACCTGGCCATGCCAGCCATTGCTACTGTATTTGAGGCCGTACAGACTGGCAAAGCACGTTTTGGCGTAGTGCCCATAGAGAATAACCAGGAAGGTGTGGTGGCAGAAACCATGGACAGCCTGGAGCGCTTCGAGCTTAAAATTGTGGCAGAAATAGCCCAGCCCATACACTTCTGCCTGGCTACCGTTGCCGATAGTATCAGCAGCATTCATAAGATCTACTCGAAAGACATTGCCTTTCGGCAATGCCAAAACTTTATGAGCAAGTACCTCCGGGACCAGGATGTACAGATGATACCCGTAAATTCCACCTCAGAAGCGGCCAGAATGGCGCTGAGTGAAGGTGCGGCAACAGCAGCGCTCTGCTCTTCCGTAGCGGCAAAGCTTTATAAATTGCCTATTTTGTTTGATAATGTGGAGGATGCCGACAACAACATGACGCGTTTCCTGATCCTGGCTAAGGACTTTGTGAACCAAAAGGGCCTTCAGGACAAAACCACCATACTGGCAAAGCTACCCGATAAACCAGGCAGCCTGGTAAGTTTTCTCCAGGACTTCCACCAGAGAAATATCAACCTGACCAAAATAGAAAGCAGGCCTATCCGTGGCGACAGAAGCTTTGCTGCATGGTTTTATATTGAGTTTGATGGGCACCGGGACGATGATGTGGTGCAGGAGATTCTTATAAAATATGAAGACAGGCTTATCTGGCTGGGCAGCTATGTAAAAGCGCTCTGACAGGCATTGATAGGTTCAACACTACTTTTATGGCTATAAAGAGTTGCTGCCTTTGATCAGGGCACAAGTGTTATAGCCCTTAAAATGTTGCCTCTGAACATAATAATGGAAAAAAGAAAAACCACTCTGTTTGTGCAGAGTGGTTTCCAGTACTATTGATAACTACTACTTTAAGCAGTAGGTAGATTAATAACGACGCTTGTTTCCGCCTCCGCCCCAGCCGCCATCGCCGCCGCCGCGTGGAGAACGTCCACCGCCTCCGCCACCTTCGGTTTTAGGACGAGCTTTGTTCACCACGATAGTGGCGTTTTCAAACTCAGTTTCGTTAAGATCTTCGATGGCGTTCTGTGCTTCGTCATCGTTTGGCATTTCTACGAACCCGAAACCTTTAGACTTACCAGTCTCATGGTCGGTAACGATTTTCACTGAGCTAACTTCACCATACTCCTCAAACAGCCGGCGGAGGGTTTCCTCTTTCGTCTTGAAATTCAATTTTGCTACAAAAATGTTCATCACTAAAATTTGTTGATCTGAATAATTAATTGAACAAGGCCCCGATTCATCAATAAGACTTAGAGGATAAGTCAAATCTAAATACAAGAATAAACCTTGCCAATCCAAAGCAAGGTACGTATAAAATATTGAATTGTTCCAACAAACTCAACAATCATTTTTTAAAATACTTTTATTTTTTTGATATCTCAGGGCTTTCTACTATAGAATATCCTCCTGAATCAGCCTTTATTTCTATAGATTCTTTTTACCTCCCGGAAAGGTCCCCTGACATATTTTTATACAAATAAGGATAAGAAGTTTGGCTGGTCGAGACTGGCCTAGCTTTAATTCCAGCTTCCATTCTATTTGTGGATAAGTAGTATCTATATCGTTAGTTATACAGCACAGTTTAGATGAAAATTTTACAGCAAAGCAACTGGTGTAATGCTATAAACTCCAATTGCAACCGCAGCTATTTATCTGTTATTCAGGCACAATAACAGGCAATAAATTATGATTTAATTTGATAAATCTTAAAACTTTAGTTCTCCATTCCGTATAGTAAGGTGCCTAGAGGCATTAACTTTTTATGTACAATTTAAATTTTTTAATGATATGAGGTTTATATCAACACGTGTACACGGGATGCTGGATTATCTGATGGGAG
>JASLAE010000284.1 GCA_030147305.1 Cesiribacter sp. | reverse complement strand
ATCTGGTAGCTGAGGGTTTTGGACAGGTGCCCTGGGGAATGGCGTTTCTGCCAGATGGAAGTATACTGGTTACAGAAATCGGCGGCACCCTTTACCGGGTAGGCGCAGATGGCAAGGCCCAGGCAATTAAAGGAGTTCCTCCCGTGCTGGCAAAAGGGCAGGGGGGTCTTTTGGATGTGGCCCTACACCCGGATTTTAGCAATAACCAGTTTATTTATCTCACCTATTCTGCAGTAAAAGAGGAGGGGGGCGAAACCTTGTCTACTACAGCCGTGACGCGGGCGAAGCTTGAGGGTAATACCCTGAGCGAGCAAAAAAAGATATTTGAAGCCCTGCCTTATGCGACTACACAGCACCACTATGGGTCCCGGATGGCTTTTGGCCCCGATGGGTATCTCTATGTTTCCGTAGGTGACAGAGGCAATCACGACGAGAATCCCCAAAGCCTGGAACGAGGTGCCGGTAAGATTCACCGCATCAAAGACGATGGCAGCATTCCCGCAGACAATCCATTTGTGGGTAAAGGGCAGGCACAGGCCTCTATCTATTCCTATGGTCACCGCAACCCACAAGGTATGGCTTTCCACCCGGAAAGCGGGCAGCTGTGGGCACATGAGCATGGCCCCAGGGGAGGCGATGAGATCAATCTTGTTCAGGCAGGAACAAACTATGGGTGGCCCGCAATCTCTTATGGGATTGATTACGACGGTACCATCCTCACTGATAAAACAGAGGCCCCTGGCATGCAGCAACCCTTGCAGCAATGGACCCCGTCGATTGCACCATCCGGAATGGTTTTCGTAACCGGAGACCGCTACAAAGGCTGGGAGGGGAATTTACTTTCCGGTTCCCTGCGCTTCAAATACCTGAACCGTACCGAACTGGATGGTAATGATGGTAATAAAGTAGCGAAAGAAGAGCAACTGCTAAAAAATGTAGGCAGACTCCGGAATGTAAAGATGAGCCCTGATGGATTTTTATACATCGCTGTAGAAGATCCTGCCCGCATTTATAAGCTGGTGCCCGTAGCGGCTCAATAAGTAAAACAGGCCTGCATACAAGATAATCATTACAGCTTGCCTGTTTAAGGCAGGTCTGTGAATTTATAGACAACGGTTTCAACCAGGCCTGGTAAAAGGCTGGAAATGATGCCGCTCAGCATGGACTGACTCATGTGGTTAAAAACCGATTTGCCATAGTGACGGTCTACACTAATGTCACCTTTACTGAATCCTCCCAGGCCACCGGGATTGTTAGACTTAACGATCAGGTTGTTGACCAGCCAGGTCCCTGCTTTGTATTTAAAGCCTCTGTTATCCGGATTCTTTTTGTCAATCAGGGAGATCTTAAGATCTTTATAAAGAAAGTTCATTTGGCCTGTTGACATGTGCTCATTGGCAATTACTGAAAAATTGGTTTGTTCTATGAGCCCGCTCTTTAGCGCCACAAACATATAGTCTTCGGTCAGTGGATTGAATTCGCTGAATTTCATGGGCTGCATCGAGCCTTCGTATGTATATAGATCCTCAGGATGGTCGAGGTGGAAGATAAAGTCGGCCACTAATTTACTTTCGCCCATCAGCATGGTTTCAAGTCTGGCCGTGGCTATGCTGTTGTCCTGAATCAAAAGAGAGTCATTCGTGACATTGGTAAAGGCAATGTTCATATGCTCCAGGCTTATTACACCTGGCGCAGTGCCATTCGGTGCAATTTCGGAGTAAATGATTTTACCTTCCTGTACTGTTACGGAATCCAGTTTAAGGTAAAGCCCTGCCTGCCGGAGCATTCTTTGCAGGGTTGGGGGCGTTTTGTCCGGATCTCGCTCAAGCCTGTTGTCCCGGTAGATATCTGCTTCCGGCTTCACAATAATCATATCAGTGGCCACGATGCGCTGCTGGTTGAACAGCAAACTTAAATTGGTGCCCTTCAGCAGAATTTCCGGTACGTTCAGATCATAACGATCAGCAGCATAAGAAAGCTGTTCCTGAAATGTTTCTTTATCGAACTCAGGAGTTAGCCGAATATTCTTTATTCGCAGCGACTGGGTTGCCAGCGAACTTCTGATTTCATCAACGCTAAAAACATATAGACTGTCAGGGGTCAGGAAGGAGTAATCTTTGATCAGCACATCCAGGTCGGAAATGGCAAACATATTCAAGGGATCATTAGCCTCCATTGAGACCAGCCTCAACTGATTTAGTGTTAATGATACCTGCTCCAGTAGCTGGCTTCGCTCTACAGTATCTTCCAATATATTAAATTGAAACCGGCCTCTTTCCACTCGTATCCGTTCTACGCGAAAGCCTTCTACTATTTCTGCTACCTGGTCCAGGGCAGCAGCACTGTCATCATCTTTTTCAATACTTGTTTCACTGTTACCAGCCTTAGCCCTGGCAGATTCTTCTGCGATATCTTCTGGTTCTTCGGGCACATTCTGATCCTGCAGGATGATCACTTCAGGTTCAGTGAGAACCATTTCTGCTATGTTAAATCTGCCGGTTCCGTAGGCATCCACGATATCAAAACCACTCATGCTGAAATTACGGGCAGTAATATCAAAGAGGTTGCGACTGGCCTCCCCAGTGGCAGCTGCTTTTATTTTTTCGTGTATTGCTTTGTCTGCTGCAACCCTGAACAGGCGTGCCCGCAGCTGCTGTTGCCGGCTGGAGTAGTGCAGGCTGTCCAGGGTAATCGTATACACGCTGTCGAGCGATTGATAGGTATAATCTTTGGCTGAAAGGGACAGATTTTCAAAGGGTAAGGTATTGTCCAGCTCAGAAACCTTGTTTTGAGTAAGGTTAAGGCCGGTAAGGGTGGCAGAGACCTGCTTAAGCAATTGTGTGCGGTATACACTATCCTGCTTTTCATGAAGGGTGACCGTGCCTTCTTCCAGCAGAATGGATTTTGCGGAAATAGGGCTAAACAGCTCGAACATACTTTCAGTGCTGTTTTCTAAACTTTCATCACTATTTTTTGCTTCGCTTATGTTCCGGTCCTGTACTAAAACAATGGTGGGTTGCCTGAGGACTACTTCATTAACTTCCAGGCGTCCGGAATTAACAGCTTTTACCAGATCCAGTCCTGTTATGCTGAAGGTTTTTGCTGTAATGTCATACTGGCTGGGCTGGTCTTTGGTGGCGGTTTCAAAAAGATTGCCAGAAGCAGGTTTAGCAGCGACGTCAATACCACTGGCATTGAGCACCTGCGTCCGTGTGCTGTACCGGAGGCTGTTCAGGGCAAAAGTCTGCTTATTGTCGGGCATCCTATACTGATAATTTTGGGCCGTCAGCATTAATTCTTCTACTGGCAATAGGAGCGCCTCCTGTTGGAAAAACAGAGAATCCAGCTTGAGGGAAGTTACCTGCAGGGAAGCTTCTTTCAGCAACTGTACTGCCGGGGTTCCCGGAGCGCCGGTATATTGGGAATAAGAGGCATCTTGTACCGTGATCTTGTCTACCAGGATTTCTTTCAGCAGGGGTGAAAGTCGCTGATAGATACCGCGATCCTGATTATCGGGCAGGAGAGTACTTATGCTGGGATCTGCGCGCATGCTTAAGCCAGGTGATACAAGTACAACACTGCTTATCAGCAGCTTTTGATCCTTTATGGCCTGCATGAAATCAATTTCCCGAAAAGTAATTTTTGACAGGTCGAGGCTATAAAGCACTGCAGCTGCCTGACCTGTTTGCTTAAGCTCTCTGTTTTTATCCCAATCACCATTCACCAGGATGGAATTCAGCTCCAATGACTTTTTCTTACTGGATAAAGCCATATAACCAGCCTGAACCCTATAAGGGCCCTTTGCATCTTTAAAATTATACTGTTCTGCGCTCACAGAGATTTCCTGAACGGGCAGATTGCTTTTTGGTGTAAAGAGGGTTGCCGAATCCAGCTGCAGCTCCTGTAAATTAATACTAAGTCTGTTGATTTCATGCACCGGATTCTTTGCATCAGCCTGGCTGAAATAGGCAATCCGTGCCCCTGCAACAATGAATTCATCCACTTGTACCTCCTCCACATATGCTGAGGCCCTGGCATAGAGCTGGTCGCGAGCCAGGGCAGCAGTATCCGGTTTTGTTCCTGTGCTTTCAAGTATCTCCAATGCATAATCTTCCATTATGATCTGGTCCAGCACAAGCGCTTTATGCTGGAAGGCTTCCATTAGCTTTAGGCCGGTGATCTGAAGCTCTGGTGCATTAAGTTTAAACAGGCTGGCGTAAGCGTTATCGGAATCCAATGCCTCGTTGGCTGTAGGGTTTGGCGTAAGCACTGCATTTTTCAGTAGTAGCTTTTCCGTTGCAGAAGCATACGTAAACTGACCAATTCCAGCTTTATAGACGCTGTCAGCCGACTGGAAGGTGTAATTGTCTGCTGTAAGCGCTACATCACGGGCTTTAAATTGCTGGTGAATCTCCTGCTTGCTTCCAAAATCTGCCTCTAGCTGGTGTACAAGCAAAGAAAGCTGGTGGAGTGCATGCAGCTGTGTGTTCTTTTCAGTAAGTGCTTTGCTGCGAATGCTCGCATCGGTGATGTTTAGCTCACCGATGTGGAGGGAAGAAATAGCGGCTGCAGCTTTAGTGTCCTTCTTTTGTTGGGAGCCTGCTGCGCCGTCCATGAGTAGGGTGATTTCGGGTTTTTCCAGGAACAGGGTTTCCATGCGTAGATGCTTTTGAAAAATCGCATCGATAATATCAAGCCGTTCAATCCTGAATTGTGTTGCCTCCAGTTCAAACAACATGGCAGCCCCATCGCCTCCCGCTTTTAGCTGCCTGTATCTGTTTGTATCGGGGTACAGATGTACCTGCTTCAACTGCAGCGTGGTGGTAAACAGGTCAATTTCAATATCCTCAAACGCTAGCTGGTAGAGTCCGTCTGTATTTTCAACTACCTGCTTTTTAAGGTAGCGGGCAGCATAAGGTTCCAGAACTGTCAGCAGCAATATAGTAGCGATCAGGAACAGACATAAAATACACCCAAGCACCACTGCAGTAACTTTTAGGAATTTACTACTCAAGGCTGCCTTTACCGATGGGGTCATGGTTGAGTTTTCGATTTAAGATATCTCCGGGAGGGATGTTTAAGATTCCTGATATTTTATTCTACGTAATTTGATTTGGTTTAGATATGGGAATACAGAATAATTACCCGGGACCCAGTTTGTACCAACTCAAACAAGTAGGGAATGGTGGTGGCGAATATCCGAATTTCTTATTTTCTGATACTCAAATCTTTATAACAGAGGTGAGCCAACTTGAAAGACAGTTGAGCGTTGTAGAAACACCTGCCCCCACCGGGCATACTCTTTATACCCCAGATAGACGATGCACCCAATGGACACCATGGAC
>JASLAE010000261.1 GCA_030147305.1 Cesiribacter sp. | reverse complement strand
CACCCCTTACTGCAGGTGCAGAAGTTGCCCTGCTGCCCCCTTTCTCCGGCGGATAATTACAGAGATGATGGAATCAGCTACAAGGATGGAGCGCTATCAGCGCCAGCTGCTGCTGCCCCAGTTCAGTACAGAAAAACAGGCACGGCTCTTCAAGGCCAAAGTACTGGTTGTGGGCGCTGGTGGCCTTGGATGCCCTGTGCTGCTCTACCTGGCGGCCGCTGGGGTTGGTCAGTTGGGAATTGTTGATGCCGATACCGTAGCTGTCTCTAACCTGCACCGGCAGGTGCTCTTTTCCCTGGCGGATGTAGGTCAGTCAAAGGCCCAGCTGGCCGCTGCTAAGATACGCGCTGCCTATCCCGACACGCAGACCATCGCTTACCAAACATGGCTGGATACAGAGAATGCCCTGGACTTGATCGCAGCCTATGATGTAATTGTAGATGGCTCCGATAACTTCCCCACCCGCTACCTGATCAACGATGCCTGTGTTCTGCTCGGCAAGCCCCTGGTCTATGGATCAGTCTATCGCTACGAAGGGCAGCTAAGCGTATTTAATTATCCTACCCCGGTTGCCGCTGGCATGGTTTACAGCGCCAATTACAGAGATCTATATCCGAACCCGCCGGCTGCAGACGAGGTACCCAATTGTGCAGAAGCTGGTGTGTTAGGAGTGCTGCCAGGCATTATTGGCAGCCTGCAGGCAAACGAAGCGATCAAGATCATTACCGGTATAGGCACACCCCTCGCCAACAAACTGCTTACCTTCGATTCCCTGAGCAACAGCTTTTACGAGCTTGCCTTACAATCAAGCCCTGAAGCCAAAGCTGCGGCCCCAGCAAACCAGCAGCAATTTAGCCAGTGGAACTACGCTTTGTCCTGCGATACCAGTATCAGTGAGTTAGTAGAGATTTCTCCGGAAGCGCTGGAGCACATGATGCAGGAAAAGGGCACACTGCTACTGGATGTGCGCAACCCGCACGAATGCCCTAAAATGGAAAGATACCCTTCTTATTCCATACCACTGGAAGTCTTGGAAAAACGTATGGCAGAACTGGAGGAAGCAGCGCAGGTAGTAACCTTTTGCCAGGCAGGCTCCCGAAGCTTAAAAGCTGCCGTGCTTCTACAGGCCGGCTATCAGCACAAAAAAATTTACAGCCTCAGGGGTGGCATAGTAGCGTGGAACAGCTACCACTCCCAACACCAGGATTAGCATATGAAAGAAGCCAGGAAAAAGCAAAGCTTCCACGAGGGGCCCATTAGTCCAGCCTTTATTGCCGAGTCTATTGCCAAGCATAGCAGCAAACAGCACATTGGTGCACACAGCATATTTCTGGGTCAGGTGCGTAACGACCTAATCGATGGTAAAGAAGTAAAAGCCATTGACTATACTGCTTATACCGAGATGGCAGAGGAGGTGCTGCATGGGATCCGGGAATGGGCTTTTGCCAGCTTTAGCCTCAGTTGTATGCATATTTACCACAGCCTGGGCCGTGTCGCTGCCGGCGAAATTTGTCTGTTTGTTTTTACCTCTTCGCCTCACCGCCACGATGCTCAAAAGGCCTGTAACGAAATTGTAGAGCGCATAAAAAAAGAGGTGCCGGTGTGGGGGAAAGAAGTTTTTGAAGACGATACCTACGCCTGGAAAGTAAATAAGTAACGCTTAAAACAAAAAATGGTTAACATCACCCATAAAACCAGCAGCCTGCGCCAGGCCATTGCCCAGGCCATTGTAAAAGTAAGCTCACCCCAAACCATTGCCGCAATCATCAACAAACAGGTGCCAAAAGGCGATGTCTTTGAGATGGCCAAAACTGCCGGTCTCTTTGCAGTAAAACGCACCAGCGATACCATTCCCGACTGCCACCCGCTACCCATTGAGTATACTGCCATACGCTTCGATATTCGGGAGCTGGAAATTTATATAGAGGTAGAGGCCCACACGCTGTACAAAACAGGGTTGGAGGTGGAAGCCATGCATGGCGCATCCGTAGTGGCGCTGACCATGTACGACATGCTGAAGCCCATCGACAAGGGCATTGAAATCAATAACATAAAGCTGCTGAAGAAACAAGGGGGCAAAACAGATTACACCGAACAGCTAAGCAAACCCCTGCAAGCGGGCGTAATTGTTTGCTCAGATACAGTATCAGCTGGCAAAAAAGAAGACAAAGCCGGCAAAGCCATTATTGCAAAGCTTGAGCAGTACCAGGTAAGCATTACAGATTACAGCATTGTTCCGGATGAAAAGGAGGTAATCCAGCAAAAAGTAACTGCCCTATGCCAGGCAGGCTGCGATCTTGTGATTTTGACGGGTGGCACAGGCCTTTCGAAAAGAGACATTACACCGGAAGCCATTCGCCCGCTGCTGGACAGGGAAATTCCTGGCATTGTAGAAGCCATACGCCACTATGGGCAGCAACGTATGCCCTATTCCATGCTATCACGCAGTATTGCCGGACTGATTGGCGATACACTGGTTCTGGCACTCCCAGGCTCTACCCGTGGTGCAGCAGAATCTATGGATGCTATTTTCCCTCCGGTGCTGCACATTTTCAGAATCATAGATGGCGCACGACATCACTAATACAGCCGGTGGTGCAGGAAGAGAAACAGGGAGTGGCGATTCCTACCTCAATTTACTTTACTCTTTTCCAGGCCATTGGTAAAGAAAGCCCACATTGATGATATTTCTAAACTGGGTTTTCTGCAATACATCATGGTCATAGATCAGCTGCGTAGATACTGTAGAGTTTATGAAACGGTTTACTTTCATCACCAGGGTGCCCTCCCAGTTTACATCGATATGGCTGAGGGTATCGTAATTGCCAAAGAGGCTTAAGTTAGTGGTAAACCTGATGTTCTTAAACACTTCCTTTTCATAAGATGAGGTCAGCGAAGCACCAAACTCTGAACGCGTGCTTTCCCCCGGCTCAACGCCGAAAGCACCTGCCCGGGAAAGGCTATCGTTCTGCACAAAAGTAAATTTTCCGGTAACCGGTGAAAGTGTAAGGGTAAACAGATCCTGCTTCTTATAAGTGGCGCCCAACGACGTTAACAAAAACCCCGGTGCCATAAAGTCCGAAATCAACTCCCTGCGCGTTTCTCCATTTTCGCGAATATAGTTGTAACCACGGGCCATCTGGGTTCTAAAATCGCCGAGCGTTGTGATGTAGAAGTTTTCAGTGATGTTGTAGTTGTACTGCGACTGCAGCTGCAGGGCATCGTCGGTTTTACGGAAAAGGGCTTCATCTCCTTCGCCCTGCCGGATAAGGCCAAAGGCCAGGTTAAGTTTGCTGTCCCACAGCGAAGGACCTTTTTTATACTTTGCTTCCAGGTTAATCAGGCTGCCAACAGAAATAGAACTTTCGCCACCACCAGCCCAGTTGCTCAGGCTTACCTGGGAAAAGTTGAGCCCCGTGCTGCCGCTGGTTACCCAATAACCGGTGGTATCCAGCACCGCGGTGATCACAGAGTCGGCAACAGGCACCTGGGCAAAGGCACTACTGCTTACCGTAAGCAAAAGAACAGCAGAGAGCAGTGAAATACGTAGTGGTTTCATCATAAAATAAAAAGCTTTCGGGCCTGTTGACCCGAAAGCATAATAATTTAAATAACTGATTTAGATTTGGTTAGCTGGCCAGATCGTGCATTTTGATGTCTGAAAGCGCACTTTCTGTGAGTGGCTTGGTGATAAATTTGATCACGTGATCGTTGTTAACGATCTTGTCAATATCACGCTTGTTATCAGACGAGGACAGGATGATGACTTTGCACTTATCCCTAATTGTTTCCGGAAACTTCTCGAACTCGTACAAAAACACAAATCCATCTACAATGGGCATGTTGATGTCCAGAAAAATTAGGCTGGGCAGGCGCTCGGGATTATCCTTATGCCTGCCTAAATATTCTAACGCGCTTTTTCCGCTGTTCTTTATTTCTACCTCTTTTGCGAATTTGGTTATCTCAATGATACGCTTGCTGATAAAGTTATCAGTATCGTTATCATCAACTAGCATAACCAGATCTATAGGTGTTGTAGCACTCATGTGTGACGCCTGTAATTATCTACTGTGATGGTTCTGCCCCTGCCTAAGTCATGTATTAACAATAACTTATGTACTGGGAATCCGATTTGTAAAAATAAAATAAATACACTTAGGTAGTGATAGAAAATGGGTTTCTTTATTACCTCAGTGAGATTTAATTCACTCCACCCACTTTACCGGCACACCGCTTGTTTTAAAGCCTGCAGCTTATTTTCTGCTAACGATCAGCACCTCGCCCGGACGAATACTAAAACCGTCTTTTTTGTTCCATTCCATAATATCTTTGATGGTTACATTGTATTTGCGGGCAACACGGTACATGGTTTCACCCTCTGTTACCGTATGGTACACATACTGATCATCCTGTGGCACT
>JASLAE010000199.1 GCA_030147305.1 Cesiribacter sp. | reverse complement strand
GATAGGGTATTCTCAACGCTTTCACACTTATTCCTTTGGTTGTCTAATCCGCTCTGCCAGCGGCAGCTGCAGGGCTTTTATTTCTGCCAGTACCAGCTGCGCCATTTTGCGTGCCCCTAACTCGTTAAAGTGGGTATTATCGTCTTTGCCCTTGGGATAATTGGGATGCTCGCCGGGTGCCAGCTGCAGATACAACAGCTTTGACTGCTCCGGACCCAGCTGCTGCAGCAGCGCCTGGCTTTTCCGGTCAAGGTCTATCAGGGGTGTATTGGTTTCTTTGGCCACCTGGCGTACAATTTCAGCATATTCAGCATGGGTTTCTACTACCTGCCCCTGCACATCGAATTTGCGGCGGGCTACTGGCGTCAGCAGGATTGGATTTGCGCTTTTGTTCCTGCTTTCAGCAATGAAACGGCTCAGGTTGGCCCTGTATTCTGCCGGCGTTGTGTAACGGTCTACCTTTGTTTTAACCTCATCATTGTGGCCAAACTGGATGAATACCCAATCGCCGGGCTGTAGCTGATCGGCAACTGGTTGCCAGCGGTTCTCGGAGATAAAGGTTTTGGTGCTTCGTCCGTTTTTTGCCCGGTTGTCTACCGTTACGCTTTCGTCGAAAAAATAGGCGAAGGGCATACCCCAGCCCGTTTCGGGATATTTATTCACCTCCTTAATGGAAATGGTAGAATCGCCAATAAGGTATATTTTAATGGGTTGCTTTCCCGTCTGAAAAGACATCAGGAGAAAGCCTGCCAGGAGAAGTGTGCTTAATAAGCCTGTTTTCATACTGTTATCCTATTCTGATTTTAAGCTCCCTTGCTGCTCGCCGGGCACTCTTACCTGTTCGCCATTGATGGTTACATCTTCGAAATGGATGTCCTTAACATTAGAAAATCGGTAGGGCTCTTTTACACTTTTGATCTTTACATTGTAGAGGCGCAAATTCTCTACCGGTGATTGTTCGTAACCCTCCAGCAACACGCCCACTTTACCGCCATTTTCAACTGTCATGTTGCGCACCTCTATGTTGCGAACGGTTGGTACATAGGCGCCGGAGTCTTCATAGAACATATTTACCCGCACCACCTGCTCAGCTACCTGCCCCACCTCGATGTTGCGCAGGTATACATTTTCTATCACTCCACCCCGCATAGAACTGGTCTTGATGCGCAATGCACGGTCTAAGAGCGGGCTGTTCATTTTACAGTCTTCGGCGTAGACGTTGCGAACACCACCGGAAATTTCGCTGCCAATCACGACCCCACCATGCCCGTTGGCCATGTTACAGTTCTGGATAATAATGTTTTCGCTGGGCACATTAATGCGCCGCCCGTCGGCATTCCGCCCCGATTTGATGGCTATACAATCATCTCCGGTATTGAAGAAGCAATTTTTGATCAGGACATTCTTAGAAGATTCCGGGTCGCAGCCGTCGGAGTTAGGCCCCTGGCTTTCTACGCTTACCCCATCGATGGTAACATTATTGCAGAGCACCGGATTCAGGATCCACATAGGAGAGTTTACAATGCTTACACCCTGAATGAGCACATTCTCGCAGCGGTAGGGCTGCACGAACTGCGGGCGCAGGTAATGGCCTTCGCCAAAAAGACGCTGCTCTACCGGTACCCCGCGCTCGGCCATCTCGAAGAGGGCTGCCCGGTTGCCAGCTTCGTTCTGGTGCGGCATGCCTTCCTGCCAGCCGTAATCTTTTCTCCCTTTCCAGGGCCACCAGTTGGTTTTGTTGGCCTGCCCGTCCAGGATGCCTTCGCCGGTAACGGCAATGTTCTTTTCTTCAAAAGCATAGATCAGGGGCGAATAATTCATCAGCTCCACCCCTTCCCATCGGGTAAAGACCAGCGGCAGGTAATCCTGTGGATTAGTAGAAAAAAGAATACGAGCCTCCTTCTGCAGGTGCAAATTAACGCCGCTCTCTATGTATATAGGACCCGACAGAAAATTACCCGGCGGCACGACTACCCGTCCGCCACCTGCCTGGCTGCAGGCTTCGATAGCCTTTTTAAAGGCCTGGGTATTAGTGGTGGTGCCATCGCCCACAGCGCCATATTCCGTTACCACAAAATCTCTGTCTGGAAATTGAGGAGGCTGAATTTGCTCCAAAAGAGCGGGCACAGCTGCCCAGGGATCTGCTGCTGCTTTTGCTGCCATTGTATCTGTTTGCTCTACGGTTGCCTGCCGGCCGCAGGCAGCCAGGATCAACAGCAGGATAAAGGGATATAAATATTTCTGTTTCATGCGTATACGATAAAGCTTATGGAGTAGTAGAAATTAGCATAGGTTGCCCACGTTTACAAAATTGAATTGCCAGTCCCCAGGGATCGCGCATCATTACCAGGTGTGAGCCATCCTCCAGCTGCTGGTTACTTAGCAAAGTAGCATCAGCCTGTAGGAGCCGCTTTACCTCCCGGTCAGGATTATCCGAGACAAATGCCAGGTGCACCAGCAGAGGGTGCATGCTTTTATAATCAGGCACCGCTGCGGCAGAATTGTTGTAGATCTCCAGCAGAATGGTGCCGCTATCATCGGCCAGAAAAGTAGTGAAAGGAGATTCTTTCATCTGCCTTACTATCCGTAGCCCCAGCAGTTCCACATACCAGGCCGCCATGGCACGGGGATCTTCTACGTTTAGGGCAAAATGCTCGAATTTCATCTCTATTGTATTAGTTATTCCTTATTAAACTTAATGATTATAATGGCGCCTCCATGTTTTCAATCCTTTGGCTTTAGCACTTTATCTAAAAAGTCTGCTGTGTACCGAAGTGTTGGTTCAAACCAGGGATGAAAGAGCCAGAACGAATGGGGGGTATCTGGTACTGCATAGGATTCGTAATAGATTCCTGCTGCCTCCAGTACTTGTATCATATCTGCTTTGCCGGCATGGAAGCGTGGAAACGAGCTGCTAATGAAAAGCACGGGTGGTGTTTCTTTGCCGACGTGAGATAGTGCGGAAGCTTCTTCCCATTGTTCGGGTGCTTCTGCATAAGTACCGCCCAGCCATTGAGCCGCCATACTGCCTTCTTCAGATTCGGGGTGTTTAAAGGCCAGCACTCCATCCACATCTACAATAGCCTGCACTGCACTGGAATGTTCCAGAAAATCACCGCCACCTTCCAGCTTTTCCATATTATTGGTAGTGCCGATCAGGGCCGCCAGCTGGCCCCCGGCAGAGGTCCCGTAAACCGCAATCTGGGTAGTATCCAGCGGGAAGTTTCCCGCCTGCGCCCGTAACCAGCGGATAGCAGCTTTCAGGTCATGAACGGCTGCCGGATAAGGGGCTTCCAGCGATAGCCGGTACTCTACCGTAGCCGTTACATAGCCTTGTGCAGCCAGCTGTTGCGCCATGGGTGCCGCCAGTGATTTATCGCCCGTACGCCAGCCGCCACCGTGAATCAGCACGACACCAGGATATTTTTTGATACTATCAGCCTGAGCAGGGTAGTAAAGGTCTAGATGTAATGCCCTGTCGCCCAGTCTGCGGTAAACAACTTCTTCTTTGCTCAACACACCCTCGGGCAGCAGGGCCTGCACCGGTTTAATAAAAGGATACTTTTTGTGCAGTTTCTGGTAAGCACTGTGGAGGGTATAGGAGGTATCGCGTGGAAAAGATGCTTCCTGAGCGCAGGCAAGGCCTGTACTCAGCAAACATGCAATTACTATCCAAATCCATTTTTCAATCATCGTCTATACCATTCTGGTGCTGTTTCCACCCCGGCACTATCCTCAGCAAAAATTTCTTCCAGCGTATAGGCAGCAGCCGCTTCTTTGCTGAGTTGATGCGACCAGCTCAAACGCTTATTGGTTTTAGCTCCGGGGCCTGAATTGTTGTATTCAGCGTAGAAGACTGTTTTTTCTGCCTCTGGCCTGGACCAGTTGTGCCAGCCTTCGGGCAGGATGTGTGCTCCCAGCTTGCAGTTAATAAAAACTGTTTTGGCATAATCACGCCAGGGGCGCCCCAGATAAACTTTTTCAATGCCTGGTGCCGCTGTTAAAGTACAG
>JASLAE010000157.1 GCA_030147305.1 Cesiribacter sp. | reverse complement strand
ACCTTTACTCTTTCCACCAACTTTTGGGAACAAGAAGCTTACTGGAAGACTGAGAATGGTGAAACTATTATCCAGTACCAGCAAGCGAAAATGAGTTCAATGGGAAAAGGACTAATAAGCGCAAAGGACTCGTTGACAAATGAAACGGAAAAGTTACTTATCAGTTGTGGGGTCTTTGTCAGGCAACTGGTACGAAAGCGAAGAGCAATGATAATAGCAATTCTGATACCTGTAATTGCGGCTTCAAGTCGGCAGTAAAGCGTTGAATTTTTTTGAAAGTAGCCTAGTATCGGACTTCAAATTGGGTGGGTGTTATCAATACTCCGATGGGTTTAGATATTTCACATGTAAAAGCAACCTCACAGCGACCAATCATCAAGCTGCCCCATCAATTGCATGGCGTAACCGAGGATGATTACACTACTTTTAATGTGCCTTTCGAATATTTTCATCGGTATATACAGGACATAGACACAATACAAGAAATAGATTCGATTATTATCGTAAAAGAGGAGAAGTACCTGGAAGAAACCATAGCATGGTTTAAAAAAAGTGGCCATCATGTTATCTTCAACAAAGAAAAGCAAGCACTAGAAAAGGAGTTAAAAGCCATTGAATCTAAAAAGAATCTGACGCATCTACATAAGTTCTTTGATGATGGGCCCTCACAGTGGATTGTCCTTGAATACTGTGACATAATCAAAAAAAGAGGCTTCTATACAGCAGAAGTTGGATATCAACGCAAGGGAATGAATGAAAAATTCTGGAATCGATTCTTATCAAATGATATTTACGATTTTGCTTTGAAAGAGGACTTTGAATATGCCTACAGTAGTATTGATAATGCTTGGGGCACTGACAGTAAGCACGATGTAGAGACTAGGAAGAATGAATTTAAAGCAAACTTCCTTGATAAATTTGAAGCTGGTGCCAGTTTCTTGAGCCTTTCTTATTAGAGAATAAAAACGCCACCCAACTACAGAATAAATCAATTGCCCCAGAGCTTTCAGCCAATGCTTGTGCAAAAGGTAAGCTTCTCATACTTTCCGTAAACAGCAGAAGGGCGCCCCCTTTATTCAACGGACGTGGTGCAATAGGGAAACCTATATATAGAAACTAGTTTCATTTGATAAATAACTAAAACTCTCATCAAAATGATAACCAGAATCTGGCATGGCATGACAAAAGTCGAACACGCAGATGAATACTTGAAATATATAGAAGAAACGGGAATATCTGATTACAGAAATATAAGTGGAAATTTATCTGCAAAAGTTTTAAGAAGAGTTGAGGGTGACGTTTGTCATTTTCTGACTGTGACCGAATGGGTTTCTTACGAAAGCATTAAAAAATTTGCAGGTGATAATTATGAAAAGGCAAAATATTACGAGCATGATCAACAGTTCCTCTTAGCGTTTGAGGAAAACGTAGTTCATTATGAGACGTTCGAATATTAATAGCGCCTCACAACAGAATAAAACTATCGCCCCACAGCACTAAGCTATTGCTTGTGCAGGCAGTTGGCTTTGGGTACATTCAGCTAGAAGAGAATGTGTGCCAGCTTTATTCAATGGACGTTTTGCATCATACTATGAAGCTGTTTGGCTTATTCAAAACCAGGCTTGAAAAGAATTACCTGCGTGTTTATGCGAACATAGGTCGGGCTGAATATTCTGAGCGTGACAAAAGAAAACTTTCTGAACACTTTATCTCTCTTGCGAAGGAACTTTATGATTCTCCCATCCTAAAGTACGATATTACAGGGCCGGGTTATGGAATATCCAAAGGGAGCCCCTTGTTGGGGCAAAGAGCTTTTGACAATAGGATTAAAAGTAAGGGATACTCCAAACTGGATGGACTCACTATCAGAGCTGAAGCGCATGCCTATAGCTCAATGTTCCTTCTATTAAATAATGCGCATGACCCGGACCGATTAGAGGCTTATTTCAGTTGGCCCCACGCTCAGGACAAAGCACTTGGTCAGGCAGTAAAAATCATAAGGAGTCTATCCAAGGTAATGCAAATAGAGTATGCCTATGCATACCCAACTGATAATAGCCTGAACGACATTGGCGAGTGGAAGAACAAAAAGGGCATTTTCTCCATATCTCTTTCTATGCCTGAAAGCGAGAGAATTTGGGACAGACATATCAGGGAGATCAAAACAGGAACGATCAAGAAAGTATATCCAATAAACTGCTTTAATTGGGTTCAGGTCAGCCAGGTGAATGGAATAGAACCCCATGACAAAATTAGCTTAGAAAACGGAAATGAAATATGGCGGTTCGAAGCCGGCGCGCTTAAAGGTTTAAATATGAGCGCAATCTGCACAGTATTGAAATGAAAACACTAAGCCCAGCAACAAAGCAAATATGCTATAGCCGATTCCCAGGATTTATCGTCCACATCCACTATGAAGCAGCGGATACCAACCCCTGGGTGCCATTAAATGGATGTTGGTGTTATTTCAGATAAATCCTTTACTATTATATTTTACAGTCAGGTATTATTGACTTTTTCAGCTATGTATACAGATATAATTTCTTTTAAAGTGCCAGCAAGGATCAAAATTAGCGCTATCATCAGCTGTTTA
>JASLAE010000121.1 GCA_030147305.1 Cesiribacter sp. | reverse complement strand
TCCTTTCAGCCAGTCAAGAAAGTGACCATTTGAGAAATCTCGTTGACTGGACCATAACTCAGTTTTACCCGCACCTCAAGGGCGAGGATAAAGTTATGCAATGGTACCGGGAGGTGGTGGAACGTACGGCCACCATGATTGTGGAGTGGCTGCGCGTAGGGTTTGTGCATGGGGTGATGAATACAGATAACATGTCAATTTTAGGACTTACCATCGATTATGGTCCTTATTCGTTTCTGGATGATTACGATCCTGCTTTTACACCTAACACCACTGACCTTCCTGGACGGCGTTATGCCTTTGGCAATCAGGCTTCTATCTCTCAATGGAACCTGGGTGCTCTGGCCGGCGCTATTGCCCCTCTACTGCCGGATACGAAGCCTTTAATTGAAGAGCTTGCAGCTTATGAAGCGTTGATATCGCAAAAATACCACACCATGATGGCCAACAAGCTCGGTCTTGACGCACTAAGACCGGAGGACGATAATCTTATTGTGCTGTTAGAGAAAACACTTAGTCTGGTGAAGCCTGATATGACCATGTTTTTTCAGCTGCTCATGGAGCTGCCGACTGAATCAGCAGGTGAGGAGGCGCTTGTTAATCATTTCAGCGATTGCTTTTATCATACGCCAGGTCCGGAAGAACGTAAGGCCCTCCATGCTATACTAAAGCAGTACCAGGAGCGGATCAGGAGCAACAGCTGTAGCAGGGAAGATTCCCTGAAACGGATGCAGGCGCACAATCCACGCTTTATTTTAAGGAATTACCTGCTGCACCAGGCAATTGAGGAACTGGAAAAAGGGGAGAACACGCTATTCCTAAAACTGCAGGAGGCTATGCAGGATCCTTACTCAAGAAGATTCGACGAATTCTTTGCAAAGCGCCCGGCCTGGGCTAGTCAGAAAGCGGGCTGTTCCATGTTATCCTGCAGTTCATGACATTGTATCCTTTATTTACCAGTAGGTAGTTTTCAGGACTGCTTTCGCAACAAACGGATCCATGTAAATGCCTGTATAGGCTTAGCTTGTATAGCTATATAATTATTTGTTGGGAAGAGCACCATTATATTGGCTGGTTGGGTAACGCTTAGTTACTTTAACCAGCCATTTCTTTATCATTTTAGTTATAGATTAATTAACCATCAGTACTATGTCAATATCTACCACAGCAGAGTTGGAAGGCATCCGGAAAATTAGTGAAGTAGTGGGAGTTACGATTCACAAAATGAGGGAGCATGCAGCAGTTGGCATGAGTACAAAGGAACTGGATGAATATGGTGGAGAAATTTTGCGTGTATTCGGGGCTAAATCTGCGCCTAAGCTTACCTATGGTTTTCCGGGTTGGACCTGCATCAGCATCAATAATGAAATTGCTCATGGCATTCCTTCTCATAAAACAATTTTAAAGGAAGGCGACCTTGTGAATATTGATGTTTCCGCAGCCCTCAGGGGTTATTGGGCCGACAACGGTGGGTCTTTTGTGGTGGGACAGGATCTAAATCTACACACACCACTGGTGGAAGCTTCCAGGCAGATCCTGCACAGCGCTATTCAGGAAATAAGAGGAGGCGTTAAGATCGCAGAAATAGGCAGGATCATAGAGACTGAGGCTAAAAAAGCTGGCTTTAGGGTGATCAGGAACCTGGTTGGCCACGGTGTTGGCAGAAGTCTGCATGAAGCACCCCGGGAAATCCCCTGCTTTTATGACAAAGCCAACAAGGCCAGGTTTAAGAAAAATTCAGTTGTAGCCATTGAAACATTTATCTCTACAAGAACAGCCTATGCACATGACAAAGGTGATGGCTGGACGCTGATTGCAAAAGATGGCAGTTATGTTGCTCAGCACGAGCATACGATTTTAATTACTGACGATACGCCAGAGATACTAACAGCCGCCAATGGAATTTAGATGTTTAAGTATTCCGCTGCTAAAATTTATTTGAGTTGCTTTCGTGCCATACTAAAAATTTTTTAATCCTCAGGGTAGGGTTGTTAGGGGTGCCTGTGTTTTATCTATATATCAGCATAAACCTTGCGCTTAACAACCATGAAAACAAATCAAATTGCGCTTACCTTGATAGCGCTGCTCGGACTCTCCCTATTTTCTGCCTGCGATGATGATGTAATAGGTATCAAGGGTGAAGGACCAGTTGTGGAAGAAATCAGAACTGTCGCGGATTACGATGAAATTGAACTCTCTGTACCAGCCAGGGTATATCTGCAGCAGGGGCCAGCGGAGGAAGTCAGGCTGATGGCACAGGAAAATGTACTGGAAAATATAGACATGTACGTAAGAGGGGGTGCCCTTAAAATAAAGTTCGATAAAAATGTGCGCAGGCATGATCCCATTACTATCTATCTTACTACCCCCTCAATCAGCAGCCTCTCTGTAAGTGGATCTGGCGATATTATCGGTGAAGATATCATCGATTCAGAATCACTCACAGTCAATATTTCAGGCTCAGGTCAGATGGATCTGGAGGTAAATACCCAGGAGCTGAGAACAAGTATTTCCGGTTCTGGTAAGAGCTTTCTTAGCGGGGTGGCAGACTGGCATAGCATCCATATTTCCGGTAGTGGTGATGTGTCTGCTTACGAGCTGGAAACAAAAAGTGCCGAGGTGCATGTATCAGGCTCTGGGAATAGTATGCTTTGGGTAACAGACGCGCTGGATGTGCGCATCAGCGGATCCGGCGATGTATACTACCAGGGAAGTCCAAGTATTACAACGCACATCAGCGGCTCAGGCAAAGTAATGCCCAGAGATTAGACATTACAATCTTCAAAAAAATTGCCAGGTAAACCAGCTGAACAGTTGCAGTTTACCGGGGCTTATCCCCTGAGATCATTCTCGTGGTTACTATTAACCTGTTTGGCCTAAAAGCATTCTTTCTTAGCGGAAGAGTGCTTTTTTGTTTGTAAAAGCCAGTTTTCGATGAGGTGGTACTTATCTCGGGCTGAGACAATGATCTGCCTTATAACTCATAGCTGAGGGTAAATGTCATGTGGTAAATACAGCATCATCAGCGATCACTTAAACACTCAGATTTATCATATTGAGAATTTGCTTTCAAATTGATATCACGCTACTGAAAAGTGAAAGCGGTATTTCACAGCCATTTTCAGATAAATGACCATTTAAAGCAAGCAAAGCACGATCAGGTAAAAAGCTGAATAGATTGGCACAGTGTCTGTATATAGCGATAACAGATCCTGATTTATTTTTTAATCTGTGTTTTGGCTGATTTTTTCACCTTGATTCAAAACGCCCGGGCCCCCTTCCTACTA
>JASLAE010000367.1 GCA_030147305.1 Cesiribacter sp. | reverse complement strand
ACCGTTTCCTCTATCATAGGCTTCCCGGCTGTGGGTTTCCCACTCGCCCTTCTTATTCTGATATTCATAAGTTACCTTATTGAGCGTATACCAGTTATTGGATAGCAGGTCTGTTCTGGTGATCCTGATTCTTTCGTTCATTTTCTTCTATGTTAGCAAAATCTGATACAAAGCCCTGCAATCTTAGAAAGGCAAAGCAGCAGCGAACCTTGCACGATAAAGCAGTGGCAGTTAAAGATTGTAAACCATCAAGTTTTAGTTAGCCTTAGGCGACAGCTACATATTTAGCAAGTTATTATTTTAATCATATTGCTTTATAACAATCATAGGGTTACAGTGCATAAAAGGGCATAGACAAGAAAATCCAGTCAGTTTTTACTGCCTTTTAGCAGCGCTTCGATCATCCTTAGGAGCAGAATTGGACTATCACATGTTAATTATGCAAAAGGCATGTCCATGATTTGTAAAGCTGATTATCTACAAAGAATTGCTTTGTCTACATTACCCTAAAAGACTGTCTGTTGCCTAAACCCTTCAGGCACCTACGCGTATCTTAAAGCAGTAACCTATATTTTTTAATCATAAAACTTTTATAATGAGCGCATTAAATATATCCAAAGACACGCAATACAAAGCGCTGGATAAGTTAACTACCATAGGAGTAGCCATAGGCACCCGTGAATTATTAAAAAAGGGCTGGGAGGTATTTAAAGGGGATTCTCCGCCTGAGAACCCAACAGACCCGGGCGTCATCTGGAAAGAGGCTTTTCTATGGGGAGCTGCCGTTGGCCTTGGAGTCGGCCTGTCTAAGGTGCTGATGAAAATAGTCCTGGATGAGTCCTGGGAGAAATACATGGGACCAAAACCATCAGACGAGTAATTCTTTTTTACCAGAAGAGTATCAATCAAGAAATAACAGCCTGAATGCTGGCCTTTTGGTGTTTAGTAGGTGCTTTGCGCTTCCCTTATGAAACTGGAGCTACAAAGTACCGAAGATCAGGCCAGTTTTCAGGTGTTTATTGTTTAGCCAATGCTTTTCTAAGGTATCAGCGGAGGTAAGTACAGGCCTTTAGCACTGGTAAATACATTTTAAGACAGTCAGCAAATTCTGTAAATATCAAACTTAGACGATATGAAATTTTTAAATCTCGCAGGCGTATGGTGGTGCAGCGTATTTCTTATGATGGGTTGCGCAACCACCCAAGCTGTTGTTACCGATTATGACAGGGAAGCTGACTTCAGCCAGTATAATACATTCTTTTGGTCGGACGAATTTCATATGCAAAACAATGAAGAAGCAGATAACGAACCGCTTTTTTATAATACACTAAACAAGAAACGCCTGAAACAGGCAATTCAGCGAGAAATGGAAGGCAGAGGCTATACCTTATCCAGCGAAAATCCTGATCTGCTGGTAAATGCCCAGGTGCTTGTGGAGGAAAGGAATACCAACCAAACCTACTACCCTTACTCTCCACGTTTTTACTATTGGGGAGGAGGCCATAACGCCAATGCACAACGTACCAATAAAGAAGGTGATATCGTGATTGACCTGATTGACCAGAACAAGCATCAGCTGGTGTGGCAGGGCTATGCAAGCGGTGTGCTGGATATCCAAACCAAAAACAGAGAAGAAGCCATCAGGGATGCGGTTTCTATCATTTTTGCAGAGTATGGCCGCCGTGCCGGACAAAACGCCTCACCTCAGAATTAGGTGTATACAAGGATTTATGGATCAATTCCATCTTTCGATAGACTTGGTATAGCATTGAAATCTATTTTTTTTCATTCAGTAGGATAGCCATTTCATTTTCTGCTGGGTGCGAAGCGAATGCGATACATCCTCAACATTTAAAATTAAATCAGCAAGTACGATTGTAAAATTCCTTGCTTCAGGCCAGTAAATGAATGCTTTAAGGTTCTCCGGCTTAAATATACCGTATAGCCAGGACGGAGAATGTTACCTTGAATAAATAGATTCTTATCCGAAGCTAGATTTTAGGTGAATAAAGAAGACCTCCGAAGAAATAATTCTCCCGGAGGTCTTAAATTTGTTTATCAGATTAAGTTTTATTTGATGGACTATTACCAATTACAGGTCACCACCCGTTTCATTATCTTCGTCAGTACCAGTTCCACTTTCAGTACCATTTTCTGATCCAGTGTCAGTATCTGTTTCTGTGCCTGTACCTTGTGTACCAGTGCCTGTTCCCTGTGTACCTGTTTCGGTTTCTGTGCCAGTACCTACACCACTGTTAAAGTTATTGTACTCATCATTACTCAGATTACCATCACCATTGGCATCCCAGGCGTTGAAAGAGCCTTCATTGAATTCCTCCTGGCTTATGGCTCCATCAGCGTTGGTATCCCAGTCGCTAAAGGAACCAAAATTATTGGCAGTACCAGTTGAGTCATTTGTGTACATGGTACCTACTGAAGTGCCCATTGTACCAGTGGTATCAGCTGTACCGGTTGTACCCATTGTATCTATGGTACCTGTTGTACCTGTAGCTGTGCCTTCTGTACCGGTTGTTACATCATCTGTGGTACCGGATTGGTCAGTTGTACCAGTAGTTCCGGTTGTATCGATAGAATCTTCTACAGTACCTGTGTTTCCTGTTGCTGTGCCATCGGTCGTACCTGTAGTGCCTGTTAATGCATCATCTACAGTACCGGTGGTGCTTATGGTGCCTGTTGCATTATCCCCGGTACCCATGTTTTGGTTTTGCCAGGCACGTATTCCCTCATTATATTCATCTTCGTTGATGGAGCCGTCCCGGTCAGTATCCCACTCGTTAAAAACTCCGGTATCACCCATACGGGTACTGAATTCGGCTCTATCCCACTGTTCATCAGTGTTGAGATCGTATTGCGTAAACTCGTCTGCATCCGTATTGCTGACATTCTCTCTTTCCTGAGCAAAAGATACAGTTCCGAACATTAGCAGCATAGCTGAAACTACTCCTGCTTTCTTTGTAAATGCTTTCATAATTCTCTAAAAATAAGTTCCAAAATGATTTAGTTCAAAAAGTGTTTCTTAATGGAAATATTCTATTATACGCATGAATATCAGTATGTTACATTTTAGCAGGAAAAATGCAGCTGCTTGTAAGCATTTAAAATCTTCAAAAACAAGAGGAACCTTTCTGGCTGAATAGCTTACAAAAAGAGTTGGCCTTAGTGCTAAAAAGGAAAGAAACTATTACTTAAATGACGTGTATTTGAATGCACCCACGCACCTTAGACTGCCCTCATCCGATGCAAGCAAATGAAAGC